>DUZB01000351.1 GCA_013349725.1 Deltaproteobacteria bacterium
CGAGCCGTTGGACGAGAAAAAACTGGAAGAGGCAAAGGTGGTCGTTGTGGGTGGGGCCGGCCTCGGAGATATGGAAGGTTTCGGACTTGTTCGAGAGCTTGCCGCAGCAGTCGGGGGTGAAGCAGGGGCGACGAGGCCGCCTGTACTTGAACACTGGGTGGAGGAAGAACGCCTGATAGGACAGACGGGAAAAACGGTGAAGCCGGACCTGCTCTTTTCCATCGGAACATCGGGTGCTGTTCAGTATACTGCGGGTATTGTGGATGCGAAAACCATTGTGGCGGTGAATCGTGATCCTCACGCGTCCATATTCCAAGTGGCCGATCTGGGGATTGTAGCGGATGCCAAGACGTTTCTTCCCCTGCTCACGGCCCGGATCAAGCAAAGCGTTATGCGCGAACTGGCGGATGTTCTGTCTGAAGACAGGGGGGCAGTATCCGGAAAAGGCCGTTTCGGTGAAAAAATCAGAAGTTTGCGAGAGGGGCATAACTGGACTGTGGAAGCCCTTGCAAAAGCCACGGGGCAAACCCCGGAGTTTGTGGAGCAGGTGGAATCCGACGAGATGTCTCCACCGGTAAGTTTTCTTGTCAGCCTCTCGGGAGCGCTGGGTATTGATTCCGGAACATTTCTTCATAAAGAGGAAAAGGCTGCCATCAGAGATCAGCGCGCAAAGGCCTTCTACAAGCGTACCTCAAACTATTCTTATGAGACCCTTACCCCCGGAGCGGAAAACAGCCATCTGCGTGCGTTCATGGTCACCATCGAATCCCAGCACGCCCACAAGCCGGTGGAATACAAGCATGAAGGGGAAGAGTTTATTTTCGTCATGGAAGGGGATCTTGAATTTACCCTTGGCGGGAAAGTGCACGTTCTGAAAGAAGGGGAATCCATCCATTTCAACTCGGATATCCCCCATAAACTCAAGAGCCTGTCCAATGATCCCACGAGATGTCTTGTGATGCTCTATACGGTGTAGGGAATGGCTTTGAGGATAGAAGTCAGTCGTCGGAAGTCGGAAGTCGGAAGTCAGGCGCCTGAATTCCTGGTGCAACGAAAAAAAGACCGTGAGATCCGAGCAACCTGCCTGCCCGTTAAATTGACGGAGTCACGAGCGCAGCGTATTTAACCGGGACAGCAAAAAAAACAAAGGTAACAGGAGGGTATGTGTTGGCAGGCGGGGCGGTAAAGAAATTCATATTGCTGTTCGTTCCAATCCTTTTCCTGTTTATGCTGATTTCCGGCGCCTGGTTTGCGCATGTTCTTTTGACTCCGAAAAAGGAAATGGGAGAAGATCAGCTCTTTATTGTGCGAGAAGGTTCTACCCTGAAAGAGGTGGTGGCGAGTCTCGAAAGAGATGGCCTTGTAAACGCACGTTTCCCCATGATCATATGGGGGAAGCTGCATGGGTATGACAGAAAGGTAAAAGCAGGGGAGTACAGGCTGAATGCCAATATGTCTCCCATGGAGATTTTGGAGAGGATGAGAAACGGGAATATCCTGACCTATTCCGTGACAATCCCTGAAGGTTTTACCGTGAAACAGATTGCCGATCTTCTGCAGGAGAAAGGCTTGTGCGATAAAGAAGCGTTCCTGTCTTCGATTCATGATGCTCCTGTGGGGAAAGACGGCGACATTCCGGTAACGGATCTGGAGGGATACCTGTATCCCGACACATACAAACTTGCTCGAGGGATTTCACCCATTTCCATCGTCCATGTGATGGTAGAGCGCTTCAGTGAGAAGACAGCGCCTCTCAGGGAAAAAGTAAAAGGATCAGGCATGACAATGAACGAAATTGTCACGCTGGCATCCATCGTTGAAAAGGAAACCGGAAGTGCGGAGGAACGCCCTGTTATCGCGGGCGTTTTCTTAAACCGCTTGAAAAAAGGCATGCGGCTTGAAAGCGACCCTACGGTCATATACGGAATAGAAAATTTTAACGGAAATCTCACAAGAGAGGATTTGAACCGGCCCGGGCCCTATAACACCTATACGGAAAGAGGCCTCCCGGCAGGCCCCATTGCCAATCCGGGGATTGAGTCCATTCGGGCGGTTCTTTATCCATCCGAAACCGATTTTCTCTTTTTCGTGTCTAAGAATGACGGTACGCATCATTTCTCAAAAACTTTGAGAGAACACAACAGGGCAGTTCAAACTTATCAGAAACGATCCTGAAAAAGGTCGGGCTGAGGACATGTAACGGGGGGCTTACGGAGATGGAAAACAGGATTTTTTTTACAACAAAAGAAGTATCTCAATTTTTAAAGATAAACGAAAAAATGGTGTACACGCTCGTGGCGGAAAAAGGACTGCCTGCCACGAAGGCGACGGGGAAATGGCTCTTTCCGAAACATCTTGTGGAACAGTGGCTGGAAAACCGTACGGTAAACTATCCTAAGATGAGCGATTCTCTTCCATCCCATCATGACCTTCTCATCATATGTGGAAGCAATGATATCCTTTTAGACAGGGCCATGTCCCTTTTTAACCAGATCTTTGAAGACCCTGTTGCCGTTTTCGGGAACTTAGGGAGCCTTGGGGGGATTCGGACGCTCAGGGAAGGAAAATGCCACATGGCTTCCAGTCATCTTCTGCAGGATAACGGGCAGGAGTACAATTTTGGATTTGCGGAAAATGAAATGGGACAGATGCCGGGCATCATCAATTTCTGCAAAAGAGAGCAGGGCCTTCTTGTGGCGAAGGGAAACCCCGGAAAAATTCAGAATGCGGCCGATCTTGCAAAACGGGGGGTAAAGGTGGTCAACCGACCGCTTGGCACGGGAACCCGCCTGTTGTTTGATGGCGAATTGCAGAAGGCGGGCCTGGAAGGCTCGCGGATCAAAGGGTATGACCGGGAGGTGTCCCGCCATCTCGATGTGGGGCTGGAGGTGCTCTCCGGTCGCGCCGATGCCGGTCCCGGGATCCGGGCCGTCGCGGGGCTTCTTGACCTGGATTTTTTGCACCTTCGCTGGGAGCGTTTCGATTTTCTCATACAGAAGGCCAGGTTTTTTGAGAAAAGTGTGCAACTGTTTTTGAATTTCCTTTCGGATAAGGCCTTCAGAGCCATGGCTCAGGATCTGGAGGGATACGATCTGGAACTCTGCGGCAAGATGGTTTTCCCCATGGAGCCTGCCATATGAGTGAGGCATCGAGGGAAAACCGTTATCCGCCGGCCTTTCAGTCCTGGCTGGTCTGGGGACTTGGCGCCGCTTTCTATTGTTCCGGCTTTTACCAGCGGGTTGCTCCTGCCGTGATTACGGACCACCTGATGGCTGATTTCAGCATGGGGGCCGCTGAACTGGGCAGCTTTTCCGCCTTCTATTTCTACAGTTATTTCCTGATGCAGGTGCCCACAGGGATTTTAGCGGATCGATGGGGTCCCAGGAAGTTGCTTGCCGCGGGGGCTTTTGTTGCCGCGTTGGGGACCTTTTTCTTTGCTTTGGGGCAATCCATTTTTATGGCAAATCTGGGCAGGCTGCTCATTGGCGGTTCCGTGGGGGTTGCTTTCGTGTCGCTGTTGAAGCTTTCAACGCACTGGTTCCCCCCCCAGCGGTTTGCCATGACCAGTGGGTTGGCTCTGTGTTTCGGGCTTGTGGGCGCCGTTACGGCCGGAGCGCCGCTGAGGTTTCTGGTTGAGCAATTCGGGTGGCGATCGGTCATGTTTGTTTCCGCTGTTCTTGCTTCGGCGCTTACCGTGGCCATCTGGGTGTACGTCAGGGATGATCCCGGGGAAAAAGGGTATAAAAGCTTTGTTTCGAAATCGGGTTCGGATCATCGCTCCGCGTCCCAGATCTTTTCCGGTCTGCTCACTGTCCTTAGATACAAAAATACCTGGGTGATATCCCTGGCGCCCTCGGGAATTGCCGGCCCTCTGTTAGCTTTTTCGGGTTTGTGGGGTGTTTCCTACCTGATAGCCCGGTATGGCCTGACGCACGCTGAGAGCGCTGGGATTACGTCTCTTCTCCTGGTGACCTGGGGCCTGGGAGGGCCTGTGTTAGGGGGGCTGTCCGACAGGCTGCGCAGGAGAAAAGCGCTATACCTTGCAGGACTCATCGTGTCATCGGCAGGATGGATCAGCATCATCTACCTTCCGGAACTGTCCGTCTGGGCCTTTACGGTCATCCTGGCCATTGTGGGGTTCGCTTCGGGATCCATGATTATCGGCTTTGCCTTTGCAAAGGAGTCCGTGCCTCCATCTCTGGCAGGAACGGTTTCAGGGGTCTGCAATATGGGTGTGATGCTGGGCCCCATGATTCTGCAACCCCTGATTGGCTGGGCGCTGGATCGAAACTGGACCGGATTGACGGAGAATGGAATCAGGGTGTATGAAAGGGGCGCCTATGACTGGGCATTCGCACTGATGGTTGTCTGGTCTGTTTTAGGCTCGGTGTTGATGCTCTTCAGTACCGATACGCAGTGCAGACAGATGGTTCAGGAAGCACCGGTCCAACCGGAGTCGAAGGAAAAAGCAGGATAGGTACAAAGAAGATGAGGATGTTTAGATTTGGCCTCCTATAAGGTCCATTCTGCGGGGGGAGTGGCCGCGGTAGCTGTTTTTCTGGGTTGCCTCCACCATTTCTTTTCGTTTCAACTGGACTGGGTGGATATCCTGGTTTTTCTGGTAACAGGCCTTCTCGGCGCCTTGTTCCCGGACGTGGATACCAACAGCCGAGGCCAGGACATCTTTTATTCCTTGTTTTTCATCCTGGATTTCAGCCTTATAGCGCTAAAAAAATTCGAGTATGCCGCGCTTCTGGGACTGCTGGTGATCCTGCCCGTTCTGGGCAAGCACCGGGGGTGGACGCATACCTGGTGGGCCATGCTGATTGTCCCCTTTCCGATCATCCTGCTGCCGGTGGCATTTTTCAAAGCCGACCCCGTGCCGTTGATCCCCTATTATCTTTGCGCCGTTTCCGGATATTTTTCACACCTGATCCTGGATTGGAAATTCAAGTAGTGATAACCGTTCACGGTTTCCAGTTTCCGGTTTCCAGTTTCCAGTTTCCGGTTATAAAAACAGACGCCCTTGCTAAACGGGCATGGCAAGGGATTTGTCGCCGCCGCACGTTCAAATTGGGTCATTCCGGCCCGCCTGCCTCGCCTGTTACATACGTAACGGGTGTGGGCTCAGGGAGTCGGCAATGGCGGGCAGGGCGTGACCGCCATCTTCTT
>DUZB01000197.1 GCA_013349725.1 Deltaproteobacteria bacterium
TCCCTTCCTCCACGGGCTGGCCATGAAAATCCATGGGGCTGTCGGAGCCGCCGGCTCGCCAAGCATCCTTCTCAAGGCGCTGCTGGCCGCCGCGGTCCTGATTGTGCCCACTACCTTCATGGGAGGAACACTCCCTGTGGTGGGCAAAGCCCTCGCCCAGGGACGGCGTACCGCGGCCCCTTCGCTGGGGCTCCTCTATGGGCTGAACACCATTGGCGGAGTCCTGGGGGTTTTGGGCGCCACCTTTTGGTTTCTGGACAAATGGGGGGCTAATATTACTCTCGTCTCCGTCTGTCTTGGAAATGTGCTCATAGGCGTGACGGCTTTCCGGGTATTCGGGAAAGCCGTTCGAGTGGATACAGAACCCTTCGTAGAGAAACCCCCGAAACATCCCGCCCCATCTGCGGAATCCTACTTTTCAAAGCCTACCTTTCTCCCTCTTTTGGCCTTCTTCGTTTCCGGGTTTTCTGCCCTCTCCCTCGAAGTCCACTGGACGAGGATTCTGGCTTACGTCATCGGAAGCCACGGG
The DNA here is from genome assembly GCA_013349725.1 of Deltaproteobacteria bacterium. The sequence goes on from DUZB01000197.1 coordinate 530, forward strand.
TATGCTTTTGGACTGATTCTGGCAGGCTTTCTCACGGGGATCGCCCTTGGCAGCCTTATCCTGTCTTCTTTTGTAAATAAAATCAGGAGACCGCTCCCGTGGCTGGGCGCCATCCTGATCTTGTTAGGCGCCTCGTCCGGGGTCGTCAGTCTGCTCTTTTTCAACATGCGGGGACTCACCGGTTGGCTCACCGTAAACGCAGCCGGCTCTTGGGCCCGGTTCATAACCCTGGAAATGGTTGTCCTGTTTGGGATACTCCTCGTCCCCACCCTTTGCATGGGGGCCGCGTTTCCCTTGGTAATGGCCGCCGTAACCAGGGACTATAGTCGCCTGGGGAACAGAGTCGGCACGGCCTACGCCTTGAACACCGTGGGGAGCATCCTGGGCGCCTCCCTGGCCGGCTTCGTGATCATTCCCCTCATGGGCATTTCCTGGGGCCTCAAGGTCACGATCCTGGCCCCGGTGGCCACGGGGCTCATCCTTTTTCTTTTTCCTGAAAATCGGATCTGGTTTAAGGCGGGGGCGGGGGCGGCTGCGGGCGCCCTGATAGTGCTGATACTCCTCGGACCCTCGGGTCAGAGTCTGCAGCCCTTGAGAACCGGTGAAAGGCTGATTTTTTATGATGAATCCAGCTCGGCGACCGTTGCGGTCCGTGAAGATGGAGACGGGACCCGAATGCTGTCCATCAACGGCCTGGACGAGGTACCGGTGGACCCTGCCTCTCTTTTGACCTTTCGGACCCTGGCCCACATGCCGCTACTGATGCACCCTGATCCCAGGCGTGTCATGGTCCTGGCCCTTGGGGGAGGCATCACTACCGGCAGCACCGCCCTTCACCCCCTTGAACAGATTGATGTGGTGGAATTGTGCCCCCCTGTGGTAATAGCAGCCCGGTATTTCAGCCGCTGGAACCACGGGGTCCTCGATGACCCACGACTTCGCGTAATCCTGCAGGACGGACGAAACCATCTGCTCACCACCTCCAATACCTATGATGTGATCACCGCGGATGCAACCCATCCATGGAGTGCCGATAGCTGGATTCTCTATACCCGGGAGATGTACCGATTGGTCCGATCCNGCCTGTCTTCAAACGGGCTGTTTTGCCAGTGGATCCCCCTGCACTGGATGAGCCGGGAAGACTTCCAATGCATTTTACGAACCATGCGTTCCGTCTTTCCCTATATGAGCCTCTGGTATACCGGGTCGTATGTTGTGGCCGTGGGCAGCTTGAACCCCCAGACCTTTGATCTGGCTGCCCTTGGGCAGAGGATGGCTCAGAAAGAGATCCGGCAAGACCTGGAATCCGTAGGGATCGACTCCCCCGAGTCCCTTCTCGGACTTCACATCTTAAACGAAGATGGGATCGATGCCTTTGTGGGAGATGGCCCCCTCAATACGGATGACAGGGCCTACCTGGAACATTCGGCGGCCAGATGCTTCGGCAGGGAGACCACCCCTGAAAACCTCGAAGACTTGACCCGTGTTCGGAGTCTGACGGCCTCTCTTCTGGTCTCGGGAACAGGAAAGACCATCGAGCCTGGCTTTGATGACCGGTTGAACCGCATCTTCCGGGCCAGGGAAAACACCATGTTGGGCCGAAAGGCCACCTATACTGGGCATTTTGACGATGCGGTTGAGCTTTACGGCGCCGCCCTTCAGGAAGCCCCGGATGACGGGGTCACCCGAATCTTTTTGGCGGATGTTAAAAGCACCCAGGCTGCTTCGGTTGGTCTGGAAGGAGATCAGGCAAGACGGTCGGGTCGTTTGAAAGAGGCCCTTTCAGCCTACAACCGGGCCTTGGAGATCGACCCAACGGAAGCCCGATCCTTAAACGGCATCGGTTTAATCTGTTTCGGTCAGGGAAAATATCGGGAGGCCTTGGTCTATTTCAATAAGGCCCTGGACAGGCAGGGTAAACAGGTTCAGATCCGCTACAACCGGGCACTGGCCCTTCTGAAATTAGGGGCGATCGAGGAAGCAGGCCGTGAAATGACAATCATAGAGCGGTTGGAGGAGGAGAGCAAGCCGCAATATGCTCCTCGGTTACGGGAAATTATCGGCCGGTACCGTTGATCTTTTTTCGCCTGGCGATGCAACTGGCGCCGGTTCAGTCTATATAGGTATTTTCAACTCCCGTAAAAGGCTGGTTAGGCAGGTTGACGCATTGATCCAAAAGGAGACCATATGAAAGTTCCCTGGTTGCCGAAAAACACGATTGCCGAAAGGGCTTCCTCCCTTATTAAATATTTTCAATCTCTGGCTGGCTATGAAATCAAACCTCCTATTCCCGTTGAAGAGATCATTGAAAGGGCCTTGGGGCTCCAGCTCCTCTATGATGATCTGGAAGAGAAGCTTGGGAGCAGGGATATCCTGGGGGCCATCTATGTACACGCAAAACTGATCTGCATCAATGAGCGAATGTTTGAACAAAGCTCCGAAGGGCGGCTGGTCTTCACCTGCGGCCACGAAGCCGGTCACTGGGTGCTCCATCGTAAATATGCGGCGGCGGGTTCGCAGAAAGATGGACAAAGTGCTTCCGTGGTGTGCCATTTGAAGGACGCGGGGAAGGCCATCGAATGGCAGGCGGACTATTTTGCATCGTGTCTGCTTATGCCCGAAAAGGAAATTCGCAAGGCGTTTCATGAAGTCTGCAGCCTGGAACCGATTGTGGTACGGAATGTCCGCAGCGACTCCGTGCAAGGAACGCGTTGTGCGGAACCTTTTGTCGAGCAGTGGCCGTACATTGCTGCGGCCATGTGTGAGGCGGGCGGGTTTTCTAATGTTTCCAGACAGGCGATGGTTATTCGTCTGCAGGATCTGGGACTGCTGGTAAACAGGACCCGCAAAAGAATGGATTGGCAGTCACTTTGAGGCAGAGGCAACCTTATATTGTTGCCGTTCACGGTTGTAGGTTTACAGTTGCCAGTTTTTCAATGAAGCATGAAACGCTTGGTTAAACTGTTTCTTTGCGTCCGTATCTATAGAAGAAAGTCTTCGTATTCCAATTGGAATAAGGATAAATTTGTCGAGTTATTTTAATATGTACGGTCCCTATGCCCCATTTCAAAAAGCCCCCGATTCCCTGTACGAGGCCAGCAGTTCTCTTCCCACCATAAGGCGAAGGGGCGTATAAATGATGACCGTTTCACCTTTCTGGTTGACGATCCGGTTGCGGGTGCGCACCAGACCACGGCGGGGATCCTTGGATGAGGGTCGATGATCACGCCACCACCGGATTCCGCAGCACCCCGATCTTCTCGATTTCCACTTCAATAACATCCCCGTCTTTTAGAAAATCCGTGGATCCCGGGCGGCGCCTACGCCCGAAGGCGTACCGGTCAAGATAACCGTGCCGGGTAGCAGGGTGGTATCCTGGCTCAAAAAGGCAGTCAGGCTCGCAACACTGTGAATCATGTGTGATGTGTTGCTGTCTTGCATCACTTCACCATTGAGACGGGTCTGAATATGAAGTTTTTGGGGATCATCCAATTCATCAGCCATCAACAGCGAGGGCCCCAGTGGACAAAACGTATCGAACCCCTTTCCTCGACACCACTGCCCCCCCCGCCCTGGATTTGCCAGCGCCGGGCAGAAATGTCATTGGATACGGTGTACCCCAGCACATAATTCAGCGCCTCCCCTTCGCTCACATCCCGTGCCGGTTTGCCGATCACCGCAGCCAGTTCTCCCTCGAAATCCACTTCAGGCCCCTTCATCTGGCATCTGGGGATGCGAATGGGGCGCCGGGGTCATTCAGTGAAGCCGTGTTTTTAAAAAAGAGAATCGGGTACTCCGGAATATCCCGGTCGAATTCCTTTATGTGATCCACATAGTTGCGGCCGATACAGAAGATGTTTTCGAATTCCTTTATGTGATCCACATAGTTGCGGCCGATACAGAAGATGTTTGTCGGAACAACGGGAGCCAGCAAACGGACCAGCCCTGCCTTTTTACCGGTGATCTCCAGTCCGCTGAATGGATCACCCTCTAAAAGTTCGACCTGGCCGCATGCAACACCGTCCCTGACAACATCTTTATCAAGCCCACAGCGAACCTGACCCTGCTCGTCTTCAAAACGAATAATACGCATCGTCATCCTCCATGATCAAAAGCGCTTTGGGGATTTCCCCCCGAAAACCTTTGCAGTTTAAACCAGCATAGATGTAAATGAAAACATTTAAAGAGCGCGGGAATCCCCTCGTCTCAGTCAACACCTTGCCTGAACAGTTTACTAAGGAGTCATGATCGGCATCGTCCCAAAAGTTTTTTTCGCGCTCGTTTCCACGCCCGAAGATATGGTGAAGGGCGCCCGCAGCAACCATTCGGGCTTTTCGTGGCATACCAAACGCAAATAACGGGCAAATTGAATGACGGCAATCAATATATCACCTAAATCCTGCAAGCGTCGCTTTTGTTTAAGATACAAGGCATCAGGCGCGCAGCCGTATTTTCATACTGCAAGTGCTTTATAACGCAGTAGATTTGGTGAAAGGGGCGCTCCTAAAGGGTACCACAACCAAATCGGATACCTTTTTATAGCTTGTCTGGTTCATGGGTCACTTAAGGAGCCTACTTACTTTCTTAGGTTATCATTTGCCTTCACCCGTTCATCGGGTGCAGGGCGTGCTTGG
>DUZB01000334.1 GCA_013349725.1 Deltaproteobacteria bacterium
ATCTCTCCTTGGACGTTTCCAGGTTGCCCCGGCCTTCATCCGGGGGTGGTGTACGTCAAGGCAGTCAATGAGGTGAACCCGAAAATCATATTGCCTCAAATAAGCGGCAAGCTGAAGTAGACCCAACGGTTTGGACCACAGGTCAAAAGCCGCAAAGTCATAAATCCACGGATTGACAAGGATGAGTGAAGGTTTCATGGTCTTTCCGCCTAAAATAAGGAGGTATTGTTTTCAATGAGAGCCGTGGTGCAGAGGGTAAGAGAGTCGAGAGTGGAAGTCAAGGGTTCTATCGTTGGTTCCATAGGTCCTGGACTGCTGATCTTCTTCGGAGCAGGAGCCGGGGATGCAGAGAAAGATTGCAACTATCTGGCCGAAAAAATAGCCAACCTGAGGATCTTTCCGGATGAGGGAGGATTGATGAACCTTTCCCTGTTAGATACAGGAGGAAGCGCTCTTGTTGTGTCTCAGTTTACCCTGTGGGGTGACTGCAGGAAGGGAAGAAGGCCCTCATTTGCCAAGGCTGCCAGACCGGAAATGGCAAGGAATCTTTATGAGTATTTTATCGAATGCCTCAAAGAGAAAAACATTCCCGTTTCAACGGGCCGTTTTCAGGAAATGATGGATGTGCACCTGATCAATGACGGACCCGTCACCTTATTGTTGGACAGCGCCAGAACGTTTTGAGCCTTCAATCCATTGCCAGCTCTTTTTCAAGCTCTGATATCCTTTTTTCAATCTGCGCTTTCTCTTCCATGCCCGGCTTTTCCTTTTTCAGGCGAAGTTTCAGGGATAACAGCTCCATGGATGAACGGTGTTCGCAGCAATTGACCTTCATTTCTTGCGCCTCTTTTTCTTTCCTGTACCTCCTCTTTTTTGAACGCGGGTGAAAAACCCCCATACGATCAAGAAAAGGTCCGTATCACGGTTCATCCAGGGGCAGGATAGTATTGGGATCCAACCTGACGCTTCTGCCGCCATCAAGGATTTTATCGTGATCTTTCAATATCTTAAGAAATAACCCGGAAGGTTCAGGATGCAACTGAAAAATAATGCTGAAAATCTCGTCCACGGAGTTTACCGGATAGGGGATTCCTCTTTCATTGACGTCCTTGATATGGCGGTGTGAAAGGGCGGAAAACCATATCTCAAGAGAGAAATCTTCGGCAATCTTCTTGAGGCCCTTGAACTGGTCGATCCCGGTATTTTCAAAATCAAGGCCATCTACAATGAGCGTCTCCGGGCTGAATTCAAGCCGGTCAGCCAAATTATTCAGGTTGGCCCGCAATCGCTCCAGATCAAAGCTTCTATTCAGATAGGCAAGAATCATCCGATTTCGGTCAATGAGCGCCTGGTATTCATCCTCATTGGGAATATCAAGCGCTTCTGCAACATCATGGTAGATGACATTGTAGTAGGATGTTACCTTTTCAGGCCCCTCTTCAAGAGACACATGAACCAGTTTCCCCGAACGAAAGATCCTGTCGAGGGCGATGTGGATCAGACAGGCAGTTTTTCCAACGCCTGCTCTTGCAATCAAGACACCGAGATTTCCTCGCCCCAGCCCTTCGGGGGAAGATTTCTCCAGAATTTTCAACGGACTTACGGAAGCAAAATTGGTCATTGCCTCTTCTCTCCTTTTCCTTTTTTTCTCAGGTTCGATTTCAACTCCTCCGACAAAGATTCAGGGACCTTTGCGTATTTTGCAAACTCCATGGTGAATTCCGCCTTGCCCTGGGTCAAAGATCGAAGGATGGTGGCGTAGCCAAACATTTCCGACAAAGGGACCTCCGCTTCAATAATACTGAATTTGCCGCTCTCTACGGAACTTGTAATCATGCCCCTTCTCTGATTAATAGATCCCATGATGTTTCCCTGGAATTCAGAAGGTCCTTCCACGGAAACCTTCATAACCGGTTCCAGAAGAACCGGCTTTGCTTTCATGTAGGCCTGTTTGAAAGCGCCGATGGCCGCCTGAGCAAAGGCCATCTCCGAGGAGTCCACACTGTGGGATTTTCCATCATTTACAGTAATTTTCATCCCCAGGACAGGGTACTCCAGTACGAGTCCCTTTTGAAGGCAGGACTGAAACCCTTTATTAACGGCTGGAATGTACTCTGTGGGTATGGACCCCCCCTTGACTTCATTGACAAACTCGTAGGTGTCGTTTTCACCGGGTTCCATGAAGCCTGCTACCCTGCCAAACTGACCGGATCCACCAGTCTGTTTTTTATGGATGTAATCAAAAGAGGCCTTCTGGGTAATGGCTTCCCGGTAGGCGACCTGGGGGATGCCCGTACTGACCTGCGCATTAAATTCCCTTCTCATCCTCTCCACATAAACATCCAGATGAAGTTCTCCCATCCCTGATATGATCGTTTCACCGGATTCATGATCCACATAGGACTTGAATGTGGGGTCCTCCTTCGTAAAACGATTCAGGGGGGGGGGGGGGGCGAGATAACCGGGTCCGGAACGAACATGGACGACATGGAATAGTTCAGGTTTCCATTTGTAAAGGTATCTCCGGAATAGCAATCCACCCCGAACAAAGCAATAATGTCTCCTGCCTTCGCGGAGGAAAGATCCTCCATCTGATCAGCGTGCATTCTCACAAGGCGGCCTACCTTGATTTTCCTTCCTGTCCTGGTGATGATCAGATCATCGCCTTTTTTTATGGAGCCCTGATATAACCGAATGTAAGTGAGCTGTCCGTACGGGGTTACTTCCAGTTTAAAGGCATGGGCAACAAACGGTAGATCGGGATCAGCCTTCAGGAGAACCTCTGACTCGCCGTTATCCAGATCCAGTGCCTTGTTCTGTACATCATCGGGGCAGGGCAGATATCGGATAATTCCTTCCAGTGCAGTCTGAACACCGATATTCTTATAGGCGGAGCCGATGAAAACGGGCGTCAGTTCTCTGGACAAGGTTCCCTTTCTGACGGCTTCGTGGATCATCTCTTCCTCCACGTTCTCCGAGAAAATCGCTTCCATCAGGGTATCCGAGAACATGGATACGATATCTAACATTTCCTCCCTGCGTGTCCGGGCTTCTTCCAGCATGTTTTCAGGGATTTCGGCAGTTCTGATCTCTTCCCCATTCGGACCTTCAAAATAGATGGCCTTCATGGAAACCAGGTCTACAATCCCTTGAAACTCAGATTCAAGCCCAATGGGGATCTGCATCAGCACCGGATTGTGTCCCAATTTGCTGCGTAACTGCGCCGCCACCCGGTAGGGGTCGGCCCCGGACCGGTCACATTTGTTGATAAAAGCGATACGAGGCACTTCATACCGATTCATCTGCCTGTCTACCGTAATGGATTGCGATTGCACTCCTCCAACGGAACAAAGGATGAGGATGGCCCCGTCCATTACGCTCAGTGCCCTCTCTACCTCAATGGTGAAATCCACATGCCCTGGTGTATCGATGATGTTAATTTCGTGGCCATGCCATTCACAATGGGTGGCGGCAGATGCAATGGTGATGCCTCTTTCCCTTTCCAGCTCCATGGAGTCCATGGTGGCCCCCACACCATCTTTTCCTTTCACTTCGTGAATGGCATGGATTTTTTTGGTGTAGAACAAAATCCTTTCGGTGAGGGTGGTCTTTCCAGAATCAATGTGGGCGCTGATGCCGATATTTCTCAGTTTATCAATTTCGTACACGGTTTAAAAAACCTCGTTGTATAACAGTTATCAGATGTCAGGTGTTTGGTCCCAGGTCTTGTTAACAGCAAACAGGAATAATAATGGCCAATGGTCTATTGTCAACTCTTTATATTTGGAATCCCTAATGAAAAAGAGGATCTGATTGCACAGATCCTCTTTAAGGTATCCCAGATTGTGTCAAAAATCAATCACAGATCAGAAAGGATAGGCCTCCAGATCAATAATTCTGTCCGCAATCTCTCTTTTCAACGTTACGGCATCAATGGGTTGATAACGGGCCAGTTTCTTGACTCCCGCCAATTGCGTTCGAAGCATGTCTCCTTTTTCCACATAGGCCACCACCTGTTTCGCCCACATTTCCAACTGCGGAATCATGTCGTCCACGTAACACTTGACTGCGGCTATCTGGTATTTCGCCTTTTCTTCCCCCTGGTTGTTTATCATTTTGAGCGTCCTTAGAAGGCCGCTTTCCATGGCAAACACTTCCATGATAATATCGGCAATCTTTCCAAGAACTTCCTGCTCTTTTGTAAGACCCGTGCCAAATTTCTGAGCAGCTACCCCTGCTATCATCAAAGCCATTTTCTTGCTCATTTTGACCATATGTTCCTGCTGGGCAAGCGGGGTATCGGGCAGTTGAACCGCCAGCGGCGAATAGCCCATGAGAAATCCCGCGATGGCCTGCGCCGCGGGAAGGAGGTTTAATTTTCCTTTCATCGCCCTTCCCAGTATGGTCCCGGGAATCAGCATGCGGTTGATTTCATTGGTTCCTTCCCAAATCCTGTTGATCCTGGAATCCCTGTAATATCTCTCCGCGGGGTATTCGGAACAAAAGCCGTACCCACCCAGGATCTGTACATACTCATCCACACAGTAGTCCAGGGCTTCAGAACCATATACCTTGGAGATGGAACATTCCGCGGCATATTCTTCTATGGCCTTGGCATTTTCGGCGCCGCTCTTTTTGGCTTCGGCATCCAGAGTCCCCAGTTTATTGTCGAACATGCCGGCCAGACGATACATGACGCTGTCGCTCATGTAGGTTTTTACGGCCATGTTGGCCAGTTTGGTCTTAATCATCCCGAAAGAGCTGATGGGCGCCTTGAACTGAATACGGCCGTTTGCGTATTTTACCGCCTCTCTCACGCACCCTTTACATCCGCCCACCGAGGCAGCTCCCAGTTTCCATCGGCCGATATTAAGAATATTGAAGGCAATTTTGTGTCCTTTCCCGACCTCAAACAGGACGTTTTCCACCGGGACTTTGGCATCTTCCAGGATGACGGGGCGGGTGGAGGACCCATGCGCTCCCATTTTCTTTTCTTCTTTGCCGGTAGAAACCCCCGGAAAATCCTTTTCAACGATGAAACCGGTAAAGTCCTCTCCGTTCACTTTGGCATAGACAATAAAGCTGCTGGCCCAGCCTGCGTTGGTAATAAACATCTTTTCTCCGTTCAGGATATAATATTTTCCGTCTTCGGAGAGGA
>DUZB01000129.1 GCA_013349725.1 Deltaproteobacteria bacterium
TGTTGCGGAACTGGGCGGAAAAGCCCTGTTCGTGGGACCCGTGGATGAGAACTGGTATGCACCGATCAAGGAGAGGATTTTTCAATCGCTCAAGAAGGCAGGCGTAGAAATCATCGATGTGGCCCGATCCGCCGGACCGAACGCTCCCTTCGTGGATGTGTACCGTATCCACAGCCACATCATGCACAANAAACCGGANGTGGTAGTCGTGGCGGATGGGGGCTCGGGCATCGATGCGGTAAAAGCGGCGGCTACTCTTGCCTCCCTGGGGGATCTGCATCCTGAAATCGATCCCTTCTTCGGTGTCGGGGAGGTAACAAAAATATGCAAGGGCGCCAACAGAACCATCATGCCCGTCGCAGCCATCATGATGGCGGCCAGTTCCGGCGCCCATCTGACCAAATATTCCAACATTACGGATCCGCTTGCAGGCCAGAAAAAACTGATTGTGGATGAAGCCATTATTCCACCGCGCTCTGTTTTTGATTACGACGTCACCGTTACCCAGCCCATGAGCCTGACCCTGGACGGGGGCCTGGATGGAATCGCTCATTGTCTGGAAGTCTATTTCGGGGCTGCTCCGAATATGAGGGACAGGGCACGGGAAGTCGCCGAACTGGGCCTGGAACTGATTATACGGGGCCTTACAACGATAAAAAGCAATCCGGCCGACAAGGACGCCCGGACCATGCTGGGCATGGGGACTGATCTGGGAGGGTACGCCATTATGATCGGAGGAACCTCCGGCGCCCATCTCACCAGTTTCTCCCTGGTGGACGTACTCAGCCACGGCCGAGCCTGCGCACTGATGAATCCTTATTACGTGGTGTTTTTTGCTCCGGCTATCGAGGAACAGTTGCGCATTATCGGTGACATTTATAAAAAATACGGGTATATTGACGCGGACCTGAAAACCCTTTCGGGAAGGGAGTTGGGTCTGGCTGTCGCCGGAGGCATGGTTAAATTCAGTGAATTTCTGGAATTCCCCACCTGCCTGAACCGTGTGGAAGGGATTGGAACGGCCCATATGGACCGCTGCCTTACCGCGGCCAAGAACCCGCAACTTGACATGAAACTCAGGAATATGCCGGTTCCTCTCAACGCCGACCTGGTGGATGAATATATGAAACCGATTCTTGAGGCGGCATGGGGTGGGGAGTTTGAAAAAATTAAGAATATGGAGTAATGCGTCCTTTTCAAAAACCCTGGCAGTAATGGAGTCACAGGGTCTTTTTTGCTGCCGCATCTTGGATGACCCTTCACTGACCGTTGATAGGTCCTTTTAGGCTGGTACAACGAATATTACTGAGTTCTCACCGACCTCTCCGTACCAGCATAAAAAGACCGGTGCTCCACAGGAATCAGATGGGGCAGCAAAAAAGACCCTGTGACGGAATGGATTTGCTGAATCTAAAATGCAGTACCAAGTAATTTGAATAGGATACGAGCAATCATCGCTGATTATGAAAATACCTCTTCTTTACGGAAAAAAAGGATTGGAGCTGGACCTTCCGGATGACGTACAACCCACCATCATCCGAAAGCATCCCATGACGCCCCTTGAAGACCCTTTGCCGGCGATTCATAACGCCCTGGAACATCCTGCAGGGACCCCTTCCCTTTCCCGGCTTGCCTCGGGAAAAAAAACTGCATGTATCCTCATCTGCGACATTACGAGACCTGTACCCAACGGCCTCCTTCTGCCCCCCATCATCGAGACACTGACCGCTGCCGGCATTTCCAGGAGAGATATCCTGATCCTCGTAGCCACCGGGCTTCACCGCCCCAACGAGGGGGAAGAACTGAGGGAAATCGTCGGTTCCGATGAGATATTTGACACCATCCGGGTGGAAAATCATTTCGCAAGGGACCGGAAAGCCCATGTGGACCTGGGGAAAACTTCCAGTGGCATTCCGATCATGATCGATCGTCGTTTTGTGGAGGCCGACATGAAAATTGTTACGGGCCTGGTAGAACCCCATTTCATGGCGGGATATTCGGGAGGCAGAAAAGTAGTAGCGCCGGGAGTCGCCGGCGAGGACACTATTTTGAAGTTTCACACGGCGCACATCCTGGAACATCCGAGAGCCGTCAACTGTGTCATGGATGGGAACCCCCTGCACGACGAACAGCTTCAAATCATTCGCACCATAGGAGGAATCCTTTCTCTGAACATCGTCATCGATGAGGAACGAAGGCCCGGCTTTGTCAATTTCGGAGCCATTGAGGAAAGCCACCTCGGGGCGGTGGATTTCATGCGAAATCACGCGGAAGTCAGGCTTAGCCGCCGCTTCAAGACTGTGGTTACCACAAGCGCCGGATATCCGCTGGACAAGACCTATTACCAGACCATCAAGGGGATGGTCGGCGTCATGGACATCCTTGAACCGGGGGGCGCCATCATCATTGCAAGCAGATGTTCCGAAGGGATGGGAAGCAGGGAATTCGTAGAAGCCCAGAGGATGCTGTGCCGTGAGGGAATTGACGGGTTCATGTCCATCCTGGATACCAGAGAAAAAGCGCTCATAGACGAATGGCAGACGGAAATGCTCATCAAGGCCTTGCGCATAGGGAACATCCGGATTTTCACGACCGGCCTGAGCCAGGCGGATCTGAAAGATATCTATATAGAACCCGTTCATTCCCTGAAGGAAGCCGTGCTGGCGAGCGTGGCCGTTCAGGGAGACAGAGAGGTCGCTGTGGTTCCCGAAGGACCGTATGTGATCCCCCTTTTCGAAGAAAAATGCTAAGCGCAGGCGCTGTTTAATCATCACAGGAGAACTCATGGAAAGAGAACGGCTTGTTGAACAATTGAAAGAGATTGTGGGACCCGAAAACGTCCTGGCTTCAAAAATGGATCTGGCCCTTTACAGCTATGACGCATCGCTGGGAAAAGGAATGCCCGATGTGGTTGTGCTGCCCGGATCCACGGAGGACGTCTCAAGGATCCTTTCTTTAGCCCACAAGGATAAAATTCCCGTGATCGGAAGGGGTTCCGGCACCAATCTCACGGGAGGGACCATTCCCGTAAAAGGGGGTATCGTGGTTCATTTTTCACGGATGAATCACATCCTGGAAATCGACATTCCCAATCGTACCGTTACCGCCGAACCGGGCGTTATCACCCTTGACCTGCAGACGGAGGTCCTGAAAAAGGGATTCGTATATCAGCCTGATCCTGCCAGCCAGAAAGTCTCCACCCTTGGCGGAAATATTTCGGAGAATTCCGGAGGGCCGCATTGTCTGAAGTATGGAGTCACTTCAAATCACGTTCAGGGCCTACAGGTTGTTCTCAACGACGGAACCATCGTGGAAATGGGAGGAAAAGCCCGGGACAACCCGGGCTTTGACGTCACGGGCCTTTTCGTGGGAAGTGAAGGGACCCTCGGCCTCGTAACCCGAATGATATTGAAGCTGGAAAGAGCCCCTGAAGCCGTCAAGACCATGCTGGCGATTTACGAAACCATAGAAGACGGCGCCAATACGGTATCCGCCATTATCGCGGAAGGGATTGTTCCTGCAACGCTGGAAATGATGGACAACACGGTCATGCGGGCCGTTGAAAAAACCATTAAGGCAGGTTATCCTCTGGACGCTGCGGCAGTCCTGATCATAGAGCTGGATGGCATGCCGGAAGGCATGGATGAAAATGCCGAAAAAATCATGGAAATCTGCAAAAAGAATAACGTTCGGGAAGTAAAACTGGCGAAGGATGACGCGGAAAGGGCCATACTCTGGGCAGGGCGTAAGGGCGCCTTTGGAGCAGTTGGGCAGGTCAGGCCGAGCTATCTGTGCTGCGACGGAACGGTGCCCCGGACCAAACTGCCGGAGGTCCTTGCAAAAGTTATGGAGATCGGCAAAAAATACGACCTCCCCATTGGAAACGTTTTCCACGCGGGAGACGGCAATCTCCACCCACTGATCATGTTTGACGAAAGGGACCCCGATGAAAAAAAACGGGTGCTCAAGGCATCGTCGGAAATACTGAAGCTCTGCGCGGATGCGGGAGGGACAATCAGCGGAGAGCACGGGGTTGGGCTGGAAAAGTTGCGGGAAACGTCTTTCATCTTCTGCGAACAAGATCTGGAATTTGAACGGGCGATCAAGAAGGCATTCGATCCAAATGACATCATGAACCCTGGAAAAATGATACCTGAAGCAGTGTGTATACAATAACAGCCGTTTACGGTTGCCGGTTCACATTGAAAGAAACACGCCACCATTTTGCAAAGGAGATTTGAAGTGTTTGATCTCAAAGAAATCGTGAAGGAATTGGCCGGAATTGTGGGGCAGGAATTCGTCACAATAGCGCCCGAAATGATGCAAAAATATGCCATTGACGGGACAGCGCCTAAAATCGTCCTTTTTCCGGGGAATACCCGGGAAGTTGCGGAGGTAGTCCGGGTTGCCTACCGTCAAAAACTGGCCGTTGTCCCCTGGGGAAACGGTTCGAAAATGTCGCAGGGAAACCGACCGGAACGACTGGACCTGGTTCTTGGCACTTCGCGGATGAATCATATGCGTGACGTGGACACTTCCAACCTCACCATCACGGTGGAAGCAGGCGTCAGGTTCAGAGATATCCAGGCAAGGCTTGCCACGGAGGAAGATCGGTGCTACCTCCCCCTGGAAGATCTGACCACGGAGGCAGATGATTTTGTCTGTTCCGACAGAAGTAACAGCGGTTGCTTCCTGCCCATAGACCCCTGCTGCAGCGACATGGCAACCATAGGCGGAGTCATCGCAACCAGTTCCGCGGGACCGCGGAGGCTCCTGTACACGCTCCCTCGCGACATGATCATTGGGGTAAAGATGGTGACTCCGAAAGGAGATATCGCCGGCGCGGGCGGCAAGACGGTCAAGAATGTATCGGGATACGATACCTCAAAATTGATGGTTGGCTCCATGGGAAGCCTTGGCATCATCTGCGAAATGACCTTCAAACTTCTTCCTCTCCCGGAAAAAATGGAAACGGTCCTTGTTTCTTTCGACTCTTTCAAGGGGGCTGCGGACCTGGCCGACCGCATCCTTGGCACAACGCTTCTGCCGGCAGCCGTTACGGTTCTCAACGCGGCCGCTTTTCAAAAACTCCAGAACGCCGCCTGTTCGGGATTTCGACCGGGAAGTTTTG
>DUZB01000409.1 GCA_013349725.1 Deltaproteobacteria bacterium
GGCCCTGTTTCCACGATCTGCCGTGGCGGGTTCGCGGCCGGTTTGCGATATGGGCTGGCTGGACTACAAAAGACAGGTCGGTCTTACGGGAGCGACAGTATCGCCAAAGCTCTATATCGCCTGCGGTATTTCCGGGGCCATGCCTCACCAGGTCGGTATGCAGGGCGCCGGATTTATTGTGGCCATCTCGACGGACCCTCGAGCGCCCATCTTTAATCTTTCAGATGTCTGTATTCAGGAAGACCTGAAACGGTTTATTCCCGCTCTTGTGGAAGAGTTTCAAAAGAGAAAGCGTCAATAATGCAATCCTCAATCCCTCCGGGCCGCATTCCGCAATCCGCAATCCGCATTCCGAAATTTGGGGCTTGGTTCTAACGTGGTCCATTAGATTTATTTTCTTACTCATAATCTTAATCGTAATCATAATCGGGCAGCTCTAAAACAGGCTGTAAAAGCGTAAGATTATGATTACGATTAAGATTATGATCTTCGGAACGTACTCTCGACTAATTCGATCAAGTGGGCGAAGTTAGAACCAAGCCCGAAATTTGTCTAACGGGGTTTGGTGTCAAGGAACTCAAGGGTCTTTTCCACAACAGGCAGATCCTGTGGAAGAGAGAGCCGGCCCATATTAATGATGAGTTTTCCCTGGGGAGTGAAACGGAATTTTCCGGGTCTTGAAGTAGCTGTTGCCACGAGCTTTTCCGTGTCTATGCTTTTTGCGTCCAAAAAAGCGACCGTGAGTGCATTGGAACCGATGTCCAATCGAGCTATTCTGAGTTCCTTAAGGAGCAGCCTGATGGACATGACGGCAAACAGGTTTTCCACTTCTTTCGGGAGTGGTCCAAATCGATCGATGACTTCCTCGATCAGTTCTTTCAGCTCTGATCCATGGGCAGCGCCGGAAAGCCTGCGATACAGATTCAGCCTTACGTCCGTGTCCATGACGTAGTGTCCCGGGAGGTACGCGGGGATGTCCACGTTGATTTCAGGGTTGATCCCCTCTTCAAACTCTTCTCCTTTGAGTTCCGAAACAGCCCGCTCTATCAGCTTCACGTAAAGTTCATAACCCACCGCCGCGATATGTCCCGCCTGGGCAAATCCCAGCACGTTGCCTCCTCCTCTGATCTGAAGATCATGCATGGCCAGGTGAAGTCCGGCGCCTAAGCTGGTGAAGTCCATGAGGGCTTTAAGCCTTTTCTGAGCGTCTTTCGTGAGGGTGGTTCCTTTGGAAATGAGCAGGTAGGCGTAGGCTTTTTCTTTTGCCCGGCCCACCCTTCCCCTCAACTGATAGATCTGGGCCAGCCCCAGTTGATCCGCATTGTTGATGATGATGGTGTTTGCCGTAGGGATATCCAGCCCCGATTCGATGATGGTTGTGCAGATCAGGACATCAATCTCATTTTTCAGAAATCGCATCATGGTTTCTTCCAGTTCGCGACTCTTCATCTGACCATGGGCAACCGCGAATCGCACACGGGGAAGAAGCTTGCGTAAATGATCTGCCTGCTGTTCAATGCTTCTGACGCGGTTGTGGACGAAGAAGATCTGGCCTCCCCTTTCCACTTCAGATTCTATGGCGCGAACAATGAGGGCGTCATCATAAGGGGAAAGATAGGTCTCAATAGAAAGCCTGTCCTGTGGGGGGGTTTGGATAACGCTGAGATCTCTCACGCCCATCATGGACATCTGCAGGGTGCGTGGGACGGGTGTTGCCGTGATGGCTAAAACGTCCACCAGGACCCGAAATTGTTTCAGGGCTTCCTTCTGTTTTACCCCGAAACGCTGTTCTTCATCGATGATCAAAAGGCCCAGGTCCGCAAATTTTACGTCTTTCTGGAGTATCCTGTGGGTGCCGATCAGAACATCGATTCCGCCCGACCTGAGTTTTGCGATGGTTTTGGCCTGTTCCGATGCTGTCTTGAACCGGCTGAGTATCCCCACTTGCATGGAAAAAGGGGCCATCCTCTTACGGAAGGTCTCGTAGTGCTGTTCGGCCAGGACGGTTGTGGGAACCAGAAAAGCCACCTGTTTGCCGTCTGAAACCACTTTGAAGGCGGCCCTGATGGCGATTTCGGTTTTCCCGAAACCCACATCTCCGCAGATCAGTCGATCCATGGGACGATCGGAGGTCAGGTCTGCNANGACATCTTCGGCTGCCTTGTTCTGGTCGGATGTCTCTTCATGTTCAAAGGTGGCCTCGAATTCCCGGTAAAAATGGTCAGGGGTTGAAAATGGAACGCCTTTGCGGAATTTTCGCAAGGCATACAGTTCCACAAGCTGTTTTGCGATCCTTCCCACTGCTTTCTTGGCTTTTTGCTTTGCAATGTCCCACGAGCGTCCCCCTAACTGATCCAGCTTTGGAGACCTTTCATCGGCGCCGGCGTATTTTTGAAGGATGCTCATACGTTCCGCCGGTATGTAAAGTTTTGCCTTGTCTGCGTATTCTACAATGACCAGGTCATGTGTTCTCCCCCCGATATCGAGAGTGGCAAGATCCTGATAGCGCCCTATTCCGTGATCCTCATGGACCACAAAATCCCCTTTTTTCAACTGGCTCAGGCTGGACCAGGAAAGGGCTTTTCTGGGAGATCCTTTTCGACTTCCCGTGCCTGCTGTTTTAGGGCCGAAAATTTCGTTCTCGCTGATGACATACAGCCCTGTTTCCGGCCAGCTGAAACCGCTTGAGATCCGCCCCATGCAGATGCTCAGTCCGGGTCTATCGGATATCTGATTCCATTTTTGAACCACGTGGTTTACTTCTACATGATAATTTTTCAGAATCTCCTGAAGTCGGTCCGCCTGCTGCTCCGTACTGCAGGTGATGACTACCCTTGAGCGGGATTCCAGGCGCTCGGAGATTTTTTCGGCGAGGGGCGCCAGGGAAATCCTGCCTTTTGTTTCATGCCTTACATCCAGGTCGCTCTCCGGGTGGTAATTTCCCGTGAACGACAGCTTGTTGTGCGCCTCGTCAACCAGTCCCATATCCAGTTCACTGAATGTCATCCGGGCGCGTTGATCCATTTGACGCGAAATCTCGCCGAAGGAAAGAAGCAGCCCTTCCGTCGTGGGGAAGGGGGCGCCTTTCTCGGCGGATTCCCGGCGGAATCTTTCTTCATCTTTTCGGAATTTCTTTTCAATCTTTGCGATCCGTGGTTTCAACTGGTGAGGGTCAAAAATGGAAAGCATCCCATTTCCTGGAAGATATTCAATAAGGCTGTTCAATTGACTGTAATAGTGATTCAACCACGCTTCCTGGCCCGGGAACCCTACGGCATCCTCCGGTTGCAGGGGAAGTCTGCCCATGGATCTGGCCCTTTGCAGGTTCCGGGCGTTCACAATGACTTCCGATGCTGGAAGGAGAATTATCTCCGCGAGGGGATTTCTTGATCGCTGATTTGCCGGGTCAAATTCCCTTATGGATTCCAGGTGGTCTCCCCAGAATTCCAGGCGGACAGGCAAAGGGTGAAGTGGAGAAAACAGGTCAATGACTCCCCCCCGTACGGAATAGTCCCCCATCTCTTCCACCAGTGAGGTCCGCTGGTAGCCATTCATCTCAAGCCTTCTGATCAATGCTTCCCGGTCTATTTCCTCTCCCGCTTCCAGGTACTCGAGAGATTTCAGCAGAGATTCCTTGGGGAGGAGGTTGAAACAGATGGCTTCGGGAGAGGTGATGACCACCGCATTTTTTTCGGAGATGAGCATATAAAGAGCTCTGATTCTGGCGGCAATGATGTCTCTTTGGGGACTGAGTCCCATGAGGGGCGACATGTCGTAGGCGGGAAAATGATGAAAACGAATGGAATGGGAATCTTCCCCGTAAACATCCGGATCTTCCAGAAAAAAGCGAAGCTCCTTGAATGCGTTACGGGCTTCTTTTCTGTCGGGTAGAATTGCCAGGCAGGGCCTGTTTACCCGGGTGAGGGTTTCGGCGAAAAAGTAGATGAGAGCGGTACCGGAAAGTCCGGTGATCGATATGGAATGGTCATTCTTTTCTGCCCATTCGGTCAGTGTCTGGAGGCGCGGGTCATTCAAACGGTTCATGGGGAAACACAGGGTTCAAGGAGTTTGATTGTTTTGCGATCGGCATCGAGTTCGGCGTTGGCGCCCAATGGCCATGCAAGATTATCCGGGCCATGGCCTGCGGGAAAGTCAGTGAGGACGGGAATGTTCAGGTGTGCAAGCCGTTCTTTTAACAGCTGATCGATAGCTTCCCCATCCCCGCACTGCTCGAAACGCCCGGCAATGAGGCCAGCTATCTGTTCAAGCCGGCCGGAAAGTCCCAGATGGGTCAGCATCCGGTCTATACGATACAGGGATTCTCCTCTGTCTTCTATGAAGAGGAGACTCTGTTCCAGATCTGGGAAATAGGGGGTCCCCGACAAATGGCAGAGCAGCGTCAGATTTCCNCCCATNAGCCTACCGTCTGCCTTTCCGGGGAAGAGTGTTCTGGTCTGACCATCTCCATTCACTGTGGTGCAGTCGGATGAAAGCAACTGGAAAAGATGGCTTCGGGTGNTTTCGTTTTTATCAGCAAGGCCCTGAACCATNGGNCCGTGNAAGACCGTAAGACCGGTCTTTTTGAATATGGCGGAAAGCAGGGCGGTAACGTCGCTGTATCCCACAAGGATCTTCGGGTTGTCAAGGATGAGATCATAATCGATTCCGGACAGAAGCCTCATGGTCCCATATCCCCCACGGGCGCAGAAAATGGCCCGAATCTTCTTGTCTTTAAACAGGGCATGCAGGTCGGACAATCGGGCCGCATCATCTCCTGCAAGGTATGCTTTCCTGTCGTACAGGTGCGGTCCTGTCCGTACATGGAACCCTGATGCTTCAAGGACTGACAGGTGACGCTTGAAATCTCTTGAATCAACGGGACCGGCGGGCGCTGCGATTCCTATCGTGTCTCCCGTTTTCAAGGCAGGCGGTTTGATGTTTTTTTTCACTGTAGGAGTCCGATGTCCGATGTCCGATGTCCCGCGTCCGAAGTCCAAGGTTCGTCACTCTTCACGCTTCACTATTCACTCGTCACCCTGTTCTTCTTAAAGAGGATTGCCAACCCCTGAAGGGTAAGGAACTCTTCTACCTTTTCGATGGTTTCAGTTA
>DUZB01000350.1 GCA_013349725.1 Deltaproteobacteria bacterium
ACGGCTTGGCGGCATGATGGCAGCCTCTATAGCCATTGTGGCCGCACTGGTCAAGCTGCTGTAGCTCCCCCCACGTCGTTTCGATCCATATCACCGCCCTGCCGCTTTTGAGTTCCCATGGATAGGTTATGATTAATGAGCGCTTTCCGGGAGTGACTTTGTAAAACCACAACCTTTCTTTCTGCAGATCAGAACCGGGTCGGAATTTTTTCTTTTCTTGATGCTCAATACTTTTGCCCCGCATTCCGGGCAATTCTCATCAAAAGGTTCATCCCACATGGCGAACCGGCATTGGGGATAGTCGCTGCAGGAGAAAAACTCACGGCCTTTTTTGGATTGCTTTTTGACCAGTATGCCCTGGCAGCCTGCTTCCGGACAGGGGACCCCGGTACTGGATGGTTTGGATGACCAGATATTCTTGCATTCCGGAAAGCCTGAGCAGGCTACAAAAGCGCCATATTTTCCATTCTTTTTGACCATCGGCCGACCGCACTTTTCACAGATCCCTTCGGTTTCTTCCGATCTGGTTGGCGTTTCAGGAATGATCCGGCCTTTTTCGTCTCGAGAAAAATTGCTGGTGTGTTTACATTCGGGATATCCGGTACACGCCAGAAAGATGCCGTTTCGACCTGATTTGACGGCCATCGGCCGGTGGCACTCGGGACAGGACACTTCCGTAAGGACTTCACCCTTCATCCCTTCGTTTGCCTTAGCCAGATCCCTTTCAAAGGAGTCATAGAAACGTCCCAGGACATCAGTCCATTTCACTTGACCCTGCTCAATTTTGTCCAGATTGTTTTCCATTTGTGCTGTAAAAGCGGTATTTAGGATATCAGGAAAATTGGCGACCAGGAGATCCGTCACAAGAAAACCCAGTTCCGTCGGGAAAAATTTTCTTTTCTCGACGGATACATATTCCCTCCCGCTGATATTGGCAAGGATGGCCGCATAGGTCGAAGGTCTGCCTATTCCGTTTTCTTCCAGGGCTTTGATCAGAGATGCTTCGGTAAATCGTGGAGGCGGCTGGGTAAAATGTTGTGCCGGATCCAGTTTCATGAGGGAAAGAACCTGCCCTTCCTTCAATGGGGGAAGCTCCGTATCTTTTTCTTTCCCGCCATCCTTTTCCTTTTGGGACGGGTCTGTTTCTTCCTGGTAAAGAATGGTAAAACCTTTGAAGACCATCACCGAACCGGTTGCCCTGAACCCGGCGTTCCCAGCGCTGATTTCCGCCTGGGTTTTGTCTAACTGAGCCGGGCTCATCTGGCATGCCACAAAACGTGTCCAGATCAGTTCATACAGGGCAAGCTGTTCCCTGCTGAGATATGCCGCAATGGCTTTTGGTTCCAGTTCTACAGAAGTTGGACGAATGGCTTCGTGGGCCTCCTGGGCGCCTTTACGGCTCTTGAAATGGTTGGGTTTGCCCGGAAGATAATCCTTCCCAAAAGCCTTGCCAATATAATTCCTCGCTTCATTGACGGCATCGTCCGAAAGTCTGAAAGAGTCCGTCCTCATGTAGGTGATGAGGCCCACCAGCCCCTTCTTTCCCAGGTCCACTCCTTCGTAGAGACTCTGGGCGATGGACATGGTCGTCTTGGCCGAATATCGAAGCTTTTGGAAAGCCTCCTGCTGAAGAAGACTGGTGATAAAGGGCGGAGGGGAGTTTCTTCTGGTCCGCTTCTTGATGACCTTTAAAACCTTGAAAGGAAGGCCTTTAATTTCGGAAATTATTCCAAGGGTCTGTTCCTCATTGGCCAGATCTGTTTTTTTCCCGTTGTATAGAAAGAATCTGGCCTCGAAAGGTGGTGGCGCCTCCGCTTTCAGGTGAGCTGTCAGGGACCAGTACTCGCGAGACTCAAATACCTGGATTTCCCTTTCCCGGTCACATATCATTTTTACAGCCACGGATTGCACCCGCCCGGCGCTCAGACCTCCCTTTACCTTTTTCCAGAGAAGTGGAGAGATCTGATACCCTACAAGGCGGTCCAGGATGCGCCTTGTCTGCTGGGATTCGAACTTGTTTCTGTCCAGAGTTTTAGGCGATGCAACCGCCGCCCGAATGGCTTTTGCCGTCAGTTCATTGAACAAAACGCGATAAATGTTCTTCGTATTTTTTCCCCCGGTGAGTTCCTGTGCGATATGCCAGGCGATGGCTTCCCCTTCCCGGTCCGGGTCGGGCGCCAGGTATATGACGTCAGCAGCAGTTCCAGCCGATTTCAGTTCTTTGAGAATTTTCCCCTTTCCCTTGATGGTGACATACTGGGGCTCGAAATCCTTTTCAAGGTCAACGCCCAGTTTGTTGACGGGAAGATCTTTTACGTGTCCAACGGAAGCCATGATCTTGAAATCAGACCCCAGGTATTTTTTGATGGTTCTCGCCTTTGCCGGGGATTCGATAATCAGTAAATTGTTTGTCATTTGTGGGTATACAAGCCTCGTTGTGGGTTTTATACGAAAGTTGACGGTTTCCAGTTGACGGTTTCCAGTTGAATGTGTGCTGTCGCACTCACTTTTTAAATTAGTAGATCTTAAACTAAACTTTCATGGTTCGTTGTGGCCGAGAAGCCATGGGGGTTAGGGTTTGTTTACAATACGAACATCTTGCCGGGAAGCTGTTTAATCAGTCCCTTCAGTTCCATTTCCATCAGGATGCTCGCTGCTTCGCCTGGTTCAAACTTTCCTTCTCTCATAATCTGGTCCATGTGGATAGGATAATCACTCAGAATCTCGTAAATTCTTGTTTCGCGGGTATCCAGGTTCGAGGGGAAACCCCCGTTTTGTTTCTTTAGATTGCGGCTTTTCGCGAATTTTCTCGAGAAGCCCAGTTCCTCCAGGACATCATCTGCTTTTTCAGCCAGGCAAGCGCCCTGTTTTATGAGATGATGGGTCCCCGTACTCTTGAAAGAGTGAATGCTTCCGGGTACGGCAAAAACTTCGCGGTTCTGTTCCAGAGCCAGGGAAGCGGTTATGAGAGAACCGCTCTTCTTTGTGGCTTCCACGACCACGATTCCTTCGCACAGTCCACTGATGATACGATTGCGGATGGGAAAGTTCCATGGTTCTGGAGGACTGCCCATGGAGAACTCTGAAAAAATGACCCCTTTTTCGGCAATCTGTTTGAAAAGCTTTTTGTTTTCTGCCGGGTAGACCACATCTATTCCTGTCCCGATTACGGCGACTGTAAAGCCGCCTCCCCTCAGACAACCCATGTGCGCTGCCGAATCAATCCCTTTGGCCATGCCGGAAATGACGGTTACCCCTCTAATGGCAAAATCAAACCCAAAAGTTTCGGCGGCATCAAAGCCGTAATGGGTGGGGTTTCTCGATCCCACAATAGCGATGGATTGTTTGTCCTTTGGGAAATCGTTCCCTTTTGCATAAAGAATAATGGGGGGATTGTGAATCTGTCTCAGGAGTTCCGGGTAAGAAGAATCTGCAAAAGTGATGATCCTTGCCCCCTGGTTTTCCACCATCTTGAGTTCCTTTTCAGCCACTCTAATGGAGGTCCGTCCTGCAATATTTCGAGCCACTTCGGGTTTTATCCCCACTA
This sequence comes from Deltaproteobacteria bacterium, assembly GCA_013349725.1. The sequence goes on from DUZB01000350.1 coordinate 3,548, forward strand.
TTTTCATCAATTCCGGTATCCCCGCGTCAAATACCCTCTCAGGGTCGCCGAAGTTTTCTATAAGCCTGCCAATGACTGTATTGCCAAGCCTGGGAATCATGTGGAGGGACAACCACGGCAGGATTTCATTTTGCCATTCGGTCATAAGTCAGGTGATGGAGGTCAATTATGCTATTCAACAGAACATCTTGGTATATTTATGAGAACGCTGAGCCCCTCGGGAAGATCAGGCTTGGGTTGCACATCCCTGTCAAGTATGGCCAGAACTTCCAGCAGGTTCAGATTTCCGGTTCCCTTCTCAAGCACTATTTTCTGAAACTCCTTCATATATGTCGAAAGGATCTCAAAAAAAGCGCTTTTCAGATCAACCGCTCTCAGAAGGGCCCCAGGCTGAAAATCTTTGGTTGCATAGACAACCACGCCAGTAGAGGTATCCGATCTCGATTCAAGGATAAGGACATAACCGCGAATCAAGTAGGGCAAGTCCGAAATCTGTTGCCGCTCTGCATCTCCTTTGTCAACCACCTGAAAAAAATTCCCTCTGCGGACACCCTGTTTATACCCTCTGTCCAGGTATACCACGGAGAATTTTCCAAGAATACTCTGCAAATCCTTTGCCCCGACAATAGAAAAAATCAGGCTATTGTTTCTTTTCAGTAAATCCCGGTCAAGTTCCTGTAGCTGAACACAGGAAGATACGGGGGTGAAAGGAATGAGTTTATCGCCGACTCTGATGTCAGTGTAACTCTCAATAATTTCAGCCTGGTATACATTGTCCCTTACCTTATTTTTTACCACAACCCGGCCCAGGAAAGAAATATTGTACCCGGCTGCGTCGCCGGTAATGGGATGGTCAATGGCCTGGGAACTCTGATAAATAATGAAGACATCTCCTGGCTTGATGGGGTGCTCCTTTTCAAAGGCGATACAACCCATGTCTCCTTCGGCCAGGAAGATCCTTTCCGTTTCGTCTGAAATAATCGATCCCCAGGGAGTTACTCCTCTTGGAGAGAGAAAGCCCAGGGCATCCACATTGGTGTAATCTGATACGTCGATGCGCGTATTTTTGAGAGACGAAGGGCTATTCAGCAGGGATAGAAGTTCTATGTCCTTTTCTGCGGCCTTGAGGGGAGTATCGTTTTTAGAATCCGTGGTGAAAAGCATGACAACAAAACCAGGTTCGATCCGATCCGGATTCACAATGGATGGGTTGATCTGCCAGAGTTCCCGCCATCGGTCGGAGTTGCCGTAATAGGCCTGGCAGATCGTCTTGAGAGAGTCGCCCTTTACAGCCACGTGGGTGGATGGCCCTGCAAGGACAGAGTTGCTCAGGGCAAAAAAAAGCACGAGGCTGATGATTGCAACCCATGCCGCCATGAAACCTGTTTTTTTTGATCCCATAATCACTCCTCATTTCCGTGCGTGTTGATAACTTTCAGGACAAGGTTCAAAGTCCCTCTCTTCCACCAGCTGATCATTTATGCGATATCTTTGCAAAAGAGTCAAT
>DUZB01000188.1 GCA_013349725.1 Deltaproteobacteria bacterium
CTGAAAGCGTAGTCGAGCTACGTTGAAGACCCATTTTGGTCGATGACGCAGCCATCGGAAGCCGCAGCCGACCGCAGTAGGGATAATTTTCAAACAGGCTCTAAGAGTCATTCGGATAGCAGCACAACTGAAAAGCCATTGAATACTACCCAAACCTTATCGCCTTCTTCAAGGGCGAGACGTCGGCAACTTTCACTTGTTGCAATCGAACACACCTCGGTTCCATCGGATATCCGCACTATATATTCCGTGTTGATTTCACCTTTGATGATCCTTTCTACAATGCCATTGAACATATTGTCAGCGCTGCATTCCGGACCATTGATGCTTTTATGCAATATCACCCAGGGGGCTTTGACCTCGGCCGTGATCAAATTACCCATTTTCAGAGCAAGCCGCTGCAGGCTATGGTTTGTGATGACCGTAGTGACCCGATGTCCGCCCATGGTCACCAGTTCTACTCGCGTTTGTATATCTCCTTGCTGGATCGTTTGGATTTTTCCAAAGAAAGAGTTGCGGGCGCTGGTTTTGCGGGCGGACTCTTTTTCCAGAATAAGTCTGATGACTTGCTGGATGTCATCTTCAGAAAAAGAAACATAGGAAGAGGCGAAATTGGGCGTCGAATGCCCCAGAAGAACCTGGACCGCGGGCAGGGGCATATTGTTTTGCATTAATTCAACGGCACGCGACTTGCGAAGGTTTTCCGGTGCGCCAAGCTGCTTTGCAATTCCACATGCCTCAGCACGTTCGTAAAATTTATTCCTCACAAAGCCCGGGTCCACGTCAAGCAGGTTTTGCGAAGCTTTCTTGAAGGATGAATCGGCGATAATCGCCTGGATTTCCCGACAGAGTTTCTCACACAACTGTACTTTGCGTGGAGGGCGACCCGACTCTTCCTCAATGCGGCCAAAACGAACGAAATGATTTTCGAAATCAATGTCTTGGGATGGATTAAGTCCTAACACCTCGCTCAGCTTGGCTGCCGTGTAACGAATCAATAAGAAAATGAGTAAAATGCGACGGCGGGCCATGCGCACGTCTCCACGAGATGCCGCCTCTGTCCAGTCGCGGAAGGATTGCTCCAATTTATGGAGTTGGACCGAGTCGAGGCATTTATCTTGATCCGGCGCAGAAAAAATACGTCCATGATACCCTCGCTCCGGAACAGGTGTTTGATTATTTGTTTTCCTGATCAGCTTTCTTTTTTTCATGAACCACTCGTCGATTTGAATTGTTCATTTCGCCAAATTTTTTAACGCTACACCATAACAATATTCTTGACAGCGTTGAAAACTTTTTTTAGTATCACGATTAATAACAAATTCGTGATTGTGTGTCAAGGGGTTGTCGGAAAATTCTGTCGGCGGATCTGGAAGATTAAAGCCGGGTTAAGCTATAGATAAATCTCAGGGGAATCATATGGACGAAAATCAAGAATTAGCCATTCAAAGATCGGGCATAAATGGGGCCTATCGTTTCAATCGCATGGAGTTTGCGGGGTCCCTGGGAGATTTGGGGACCATTTTGCCTTTGGCCATCGGAATGATTTTGATCAATGGTCTCAATCCGTTGGGCCTGTTCCTGGGAGTCGGGTTGTTTTATGTCTTTTCCGGGCTTTATTTTAAGGTAACCAGCCCCGTGGAGCCCATGAAGGTCATCGGCGCCTATGCCATAGCCACCGGGATCACCGCCGTTCAGATCCAAGCCTCCAGCTTGTGGGTTTTCCTGTTCTTGCTGATCATTGGCGGAACCGGAATAATCACCCTGATCGGCCGATACATTCCAAGACCGGTTATTCGGGGGGTCCAGTTATCCACCGGCGTTCTACTGGTTTCTCAGGGCGTGAAGCTGATTTTGGGCGCCTCAAAATTTCAAACCCTGTGCAAGGCGGCAGAACCCTATCTGAGCATCCAGAGCCTGGGTCCGGCGCCCCTTGGCTTGGTGATCGGCGGAATTTTAGGTTTACTCACCCTGCTGCTATTGGAAAACAGACGGTTGCCGGCAGCCATTGTCGTGGTCGGCGCAGGCCTTTTGACCGGCATCTTTTTTGGAACGTCTGAAGCTCTGCAGCAAATACAGATAGGATTTTACCTGCCCGATTTGTTGCCTTTCGGGCTTCCATCTGCGGGCGATTTCACTTTTGCCCTGCTGGTGCTGGTCCTGCCGCAGATTCCGATGACACTTGGAAACGCTGTCATGGCCAATGCCGATCTGTCGATCCAGTATTTTCCCAAGGAGGGACATCGGGTAACATATAGGGCTCTTTGTATCAGCATGGCTTTGGCAAACCTGATGAGTTTTTTCCTGGGCGGCATGCCCATGTGCCAAGGCGCCGGCGGCCTCGCCTCCCGTTATCGCTTTGGCGCCCGTACGGGAGGGTCCAATTTGATCATCGGCTCCATATTTATCGTCTTGGCTCTTTTTTTGGGGAAACACATCATGGGGGTAATCTATTTATTGCCCATGGCCGCTCTCGGAGTCCTATTGATCTTCGCAGGGGCGCAATTGGCCCTCACTCTCTTGGATATGAAAACACGCAAAGAAATGTTTGTGCCGATCCTTGTATTGGGCATTACCCTTGCCTCGAATTTGGCGGCCGGATTTCTGGTAGGCATTGCCGTGGCTTACGCTTTGAAATCTGAAAAGCTCAACGTGTAATCCAAGGAAACGGAACGGATTTGAAGGACCGGGTTGTTTGGGATCTCCGGTGGAATGGCTGTAAAGCGAACCAGGCAGGACGGGGTGTAATTCATGGCTGTTGGTTAACGGCAGCGATTCGTTCCTTTTCACCGGATTTAAAGATTAGGTGTCAGGTGTCAGGTGTCAGGTGTCAGGAGAGAGGAACGTAAGGACAGAAACCCAACCTGAACACTGACACCTGACACCTGGATAATTTAAGCTAAATTACCAACAATCTTGATTCACACCCGGCAGGACGTTTTAGCTTTTTCCGGCGACTGGATTACTTTAGCATAAAAATACTTGTCCGAAAGTTTTTTATCCACCTCTGCCAGATTCATCTTGATGTTGGTAAAGGGTCAATATCAAAATACCAAATCGAACCCTTGAATTTTCTCACAACATAAAGTAATTTCATCTACTGTGATCACAAGAAACCTGTCAGGCGACCAAACAGGGGCAGCCTGATTGAAAAGATGCATAGGAGATATCCGAAGGCAGTAAAACAAGAATATCTTTCACGTGTATGAAGACACCGAAACCAACGCAACCATAGCAGAAGACGAAATCATGAATACCCTGGCGACAGACGAAACCGACCATCTCCTGATCACCCGGTTCAAGGCCGGCTCAATGGATGCCATGGAAAAAATTGTGGAGCGTTACGAAGATCAGATCTTCACATTTGGTCTCAAAATGTGCGGTCATCTGCAGGATGCGGAAGACATCGTCCAGGAAACGTTCCTGAATGCCTTCAAATATCTTAACGATTTCAGAGAAGAGACCAAACTGCGGAACTGGCTCTTCAAGATTGCGGCAAGGGTCTGCTTCAGAAAGCGCCGGAAAAAGAAATTTGAACCTGAACGGGAACTTTCCCTGGAATCGTTTGTGCTGAAGGATGGCCTCTCCAGCAGCTATGACATTCCCGACTTATCCAATAACCCTTCAGAACAATTAGAGCGAAACGAACTCAAACAGATCATCAACAAATCCATACTCTCGCTCCCGCCCAAATACCGTTTTGTATTCAACTTGAGAGATATAGAGGGTTTCAGTACAAAGGAGGCATCCGAGATCCTGGGAATAACTGCCCAGACAGTAAAGACGCGCCTGCACCGTGCGAGACTTTTTCTGCGGGAAAAGATATCCGAACAGTTCAATGAGGGGGAGGCTGTCCGATGAAAACGTGCAAATACTATTTTGAAAAAATATCCGAATATCTTGATGGAGAACTGGACGGGCAGGCCTGCCATGAAATCGAGGCGCACCTGAAAGAATGCCCCGAATGTGGCCGTTGCGCTGATTCCCTCAAAAAGACGATCCAGCTGTGCAGGGAAACCGCAAAAGAGAAAGTACCGTCGGAAATGAGAGTACGCTTGAAATTGGCCCTCCAGGAATGTCTCCAGAAACAACTGGGGTAAACGGTTCAGCGAAACCATCCTTCCCGCACGGATAGTCATACGCTGAGCCCCTGGCAAATGGTCTTGCCATCCACCCCGTCCCTAAGCTTTTCATTGTAAACGGAAAGTTTTTCAGCATCGATTTCCCTGATCGTAGAGGACTCCCCGCCAGGGATGTCCCCATCTAAAATGCCGTGCATCCGTTCATCCCGCCTTTTCAAAATTTACCACCTGTCAATATTCAATCGTCAATATTCAATTTTTTACGCACTCAAATGTTTCACCAGTTGGTCCCTGCCCCGCTTCACCCTCATTTTCGCCGCACTCAAACCGATTTTCATGGTAAAAGCGATCTCCTCGTAGGAAAAGCCTTCCACATGTTTCAGGACGAGGGGAACCCGAACTGCTTCAGGTATTTTGTACAGGGCATTCGTCAGATCGATGTTTGATAAATGGCCGTCTCCGGAGGCGATTGCGGAATTTTCAATATCAGGATGATGGACCTCACGTCTTCTTGCTAAGCCTCTCAGACGGTTTTTGCCAAGGTTTACGCAAATGGTGAACAGCCAGGTCTTAAAGCTGTAACGCCGGTCAAAAGATTCGAGTTTGCGATAGGCCTGAAGGAAAGTCTCCTGTGCAAGGTCATCGGCATCCTGTCGGTTGCGCATTCTGGTGAGTGCCAGATGGAAAAATACCCCGGGATCTGTTGCAAATCAACTTCTGGTGCATTCGTGCTTCAGGGCTGCAAATTAATTCCTTTTATTTCTTTCCATTCCCATGTATGGTATTCTTGTGTAGATTGTATGGAATCAGGATGCCGTACAAGGAAGATGAGATCTGCACTGAGTCTATTGCTTCAGGCTCGTGTTTTCCGTAGTGAGCCAACATCGGAGGGGTGTTTGTGGAATGTTACGCACATATTTGATATGATTATTAATATAGACTTTTCAGGCCTGCCCGGAAAA
>DUZB01000382.1 GCA_013349725.1 Deltaproteobacteria bacterium
GAAAGACCAAATCGTTAAAACAGGGCTCGGTTGAGTATGATATCGCGTTGGATGAACTGCTTAGAAAAAAAGTCGGAATTCCAGAAAAATAGATAGAATACGATATCTTCAGGAGTTATGGATGGCCAAGAAAACAGCTTTTCTATTTCCAGGGCAGGGATCCCAGTTCGTTGGAATGGGGAAAGAAATCTACGATGAGAAACCTTCGGTTCAACATATTTTTCAAAATGTGGATGAAATCTGTGGAAAATCCATTTCCCGACTGTGCTTCGAAGGACCCATGGATGAACTGACATTGACGGAAAATTTACAGCCCGCGGTTACTGCCGTCAGTCTGGCCTGTTTTTCTCTCCTGAAAGAAGCGGGAATCGAGGCGGAAATTGTCGCCGGCCACAGCGTAGGAGAGTATGCCGCACTTTTTTCAGCAGGTGTTGTCACGGTGGAAGATGCCCTGAGTCTGGCTATGAAAAGAGGGGAGCTGATGAATCGGGAGGCCATCAAAAACCCTGGAGCAATGGCTGCCCTGATTGGTCTTAATATACAGGAAGTCCTTGAAATTGTAAATGAAGCAAAAGGGAATGATATTTTAGCGGTAGCCAATCACAATACAGAGCAGCAGATTGTCATAACAGGACAGGAAGAACCGGTCACCAGGGCAATTGAACTGGCGGAGCTGAAGAAAGCCAAGGCTATACCGTTGAATGTAAGCGGCGCATGGCATTCTGCACTAATGGTAGATGCAGTGGATGAATTCCGACAGTTTATGGAAGGGTTTTCTTTCAGGGCGCCTGAATGCACCATGCTGTTCAACGCCACGGCAGAAACGGAAACGGATGGAGATAAAATCAAGGATATCATGGCGCGGCAGTTGGTGAATCCCGTTCGGTGGTACGATATCATGAGCAGTATGTTGAGTCAGGGGGTTACGGCCTTTGTGGAAGTAGGCCCCAAAAGGGTTTTGAGTGGACTCATTCGAAAAATCGCATCTTCCGCGAAAGACCTGACCATCCTGAACGTGCAGGACGTCAAGAGTCTCGAAAAAGCGATGGATGCTCTCCTTTAGGCAGAATATCCATGAAAAAGTCTCCCCTGCCATCGGTCCTCTCTCTCCAGTTTCTCTCTGATTAATTGGATATTGTCTGTTTTTTCTTCCGCCCATAACGGTGCGACGAGTTCTTCTCCTGAAGGATCTCCCGTAATCCGCTGAATCACCATATGGGGAGGAAGGAGCTCCAGAAAATCTGTTACGAGACCCACATACTCCTCTCTTTCAAGACAGTGCAGGGCGCCCTTCCTGTAGATTGCCTCAAGTTCTGTTCCTCTGATGACATACAGGAGGTGGATCTTGACGCCCTGAACGGGTAGATGGGAAAGAAATCGCGCTGTCTCCAGCATCATGGCGCGATTTTCTCCGGGAAGGCCCAGGATAACATGGGCGCAGGTATTCAAGTTCCGGTCATTTGTCTGGCGTACACTGCGAATGAAATCGCTTACCCCATGCCCTCGGTTAATTCTTTTCAGTGTCTTTCCGTGGGAAGACTGCAAGCCATATTCCAGCCACACCAGGTGATTTTCCTGGTAGGAATTCAGGAGATCCAGGATTTTCTCGTCAATGCAGTCCGGACGTGTAGCCACGGAAAGACCCACCATATCGCTTTGTTTGAGCGCCTCATCATAAAGCGATTTCAGCCGGGAGACCGGTGCGTATGTATTGGTGAAGGATTGAAAATAAGCAATAAATTTCTTTGCTTTATATCTCTTTGCAAGGGCTTTTTTTGCACGGTTGATCTGTTCCGTAATAGAAAGCCCCCGTTCTATCCATGCCCCCGTTCCCGATCCCTGGCGGTTACAGAATATGCAGCCTTTTTCAGATATTTTACCGTCCCTGTTTGGACAGTCCAACCCTGCATCAAGGGATATCTTCTGTACCCGTTCGCCAAATATTTCTCTCAGGTAACTGTTGTAGTCACGGTATCTATGCATGGGTGGCCCTTAGAGGTCTTTAAGAAGCCGGTTTGCCGGCGAATTCTCCATGGCCTTGCTGAATTCCCTTAATGAATCGCTCAGGACTTCAAATTCTTCATTCATTTTCACCGGTAAGGTATCCGCACCGGTATGTTCCAGTGCCTCCAGGACGGAATGGATGGTGAGTTTACTGATATCCATAGCCGGTTGAACCCCGAACTTTTTATCGTCATTCGTTTTTGTTTCCACAAACAATCCCGATGAAACAAGATCAAAAAGAATTCGGTGAATCATTCGAGCAGGAATTTCGAGCTCTTCTGAAATTTCAGAATCGGTTAACGGTTTTTCGCCCTCTTCAAATCTCCGAATCAGGAGATGGGCCGCCTGGAGCGTAAGCAGTTTCCTCAGTGAAGGGCTTATTTTCAAAAAATCGGGCTCATACTGATACATGTGGACATTCTGGTTGGCAAAAGAAAGTTCAGCCCCGAACAACACAATCCACCAGCTGATCTGTACCCACATGAGAAAGAGGGGCAGCGCCGCGAAACTTCCATAGATAGCATTGTATTTCGAGGCGCCTATTTGAAAACTGATGTAAACAATCTGGGCGATTTGGTAAATGACACAGGCAATGAGGCCGGCAATAACGCCCGATTTCATGTTCACCTTGGTATTGGGCATGAAAACATAAATGACGGTAAACAATATCCATATCAGGATGTAGGGAATCAGTTTGAGAAATGAAAAAATCAGTGGACTGATCAAACCGAACAGGGCAACGTGGTTCGAAATATCGTTCACATGGGACGTGATGAATACGGTAGCGCTGCTGGACAGGAGGATAAGCAGGGGGCTGATTAACATCACGGCAGTATAATCACTGAATTTTCGGCTCCAGGACCGATCTTTTTTTACCTCCCAGATTTCATTCAAGGCTGCTTCGATGTGGCTGAGCACTTTTATCACAGACCAGAAAAGAATAACGAGACCTATTCCCGCGATTAACCCACCCTTGGTGGTTTGAAGCAGTGACTGGGCAAACTCGATAATCTTTCCCACCACTTCCTGGTGTCCTTGAAACTGTTCTAAAAGTTCCTTTTCCAGGATTTTCTCAAAGCCGAAACCCTTTGAAATCCCGAAGAGAATAGCGACCACAGGAACAATGGAAAGGAGCGTGTAAAAAGTGAGCGACGATGCCCGCAGAAAGCACCTGTCTTCATTGAAACGGGTAATCGCGAGAGCTATCACCCGGAGTTGCCTGATAAGGAAGGATTTCCCAAAAGGGAGATCTTCCAGTCGGATGCGCCAGATATCCACGGTGATAAATCCGGCAATCCTTTCGATCCGGCGATGCATTTTGCGTTTGGAGACGTTCTTCATGTTGCTTTCAGATTTTAAAGGTTAGTGAATACTGATGGTCCCGTAAAAAGTCCCCAAGGCCGTCACTCCCGCGAACGCGGGAGTCCATAAGCACCTGATGTTCCTGGATTCCCGGGTTCGCGGGAATGACGAAAACGAATAATTTTCGACTTTTTACGGGACCATCAATATTTATAGTAGCAAAATCGCTTGGGAAATGTAAAGAGAGGTTTCAGAAAGATATATAGATCAGGATTGACAAGGAGGGTCAAGGATCTCTATAATCTTTTTCTATTGTGATCAGAAAAATGCTTTCACCTGAATCGTCTCTAAACGAAGATCTCAAGATGAAAACGAATACAACATCCATGCTGGTGTTTTTCGTTCTGGCAGTAATAATTTGTCTCTCTTTCTCCGCAACCTTTTCCATGGGTGGAGGTGAACGTGAAATGTCCAAGAAATCCGATAAAGTGATCAGGGAGGCACTGGGAGCCGGCAGATGGTTTCCCGGAGGCCAAAGAGAATTGGGCGGCATGGTGCAAGGGTATATGGCCGATGCCGGAACGGCGGAACTGAGCGGCCCTATTGTAAGCGCCATTGCACCCCATGCAGGATATGTCTATTCAGGAAAGGTGGCAGGATATACCTTTCGGGCAATCAAGGATAATGCCGCTGCCGGCCATCGCCCCGAGACCGTGGTGGTTTTAGGATTGAGTCACCGGGGAGGATTCAAAGGGGTTGCCCTGATGGATGGCGACATAGTCAAGACCCCGCTGGGAGAAGTGGAAATCGACAAAGAAGCCTTGAAAGAACTGACTGCAGGGAGTTCGAGGATTTTTGCTGATTATGCCCCCCATTCGGGAGAACATTCTGCCGAAAATGAGATCCCATTCGTTCAGGCAGCCTTGCCCGCCGCCAAAATCGTAGTGGGGATCATCGGGGATCACGATTCCAAGACCTTGGACGATCTTGTGACCGCCCTTGAGAGGCTTTCAAAAAAGAAGAAGCTCCTGGTGGTTGCCAGTACGGATATGCTCCATGATGCCGATTACGAATTGGTGGGGAGGACGGACAGGGCCACGCTTAAAAAAGTGGCTTTGATGGATTATTCGGGTATTGAGAAAGACTGGAGCTATTCGAAACAGATATTCTGCGGTCTGGCGCCGGTGGTGGCCGCCATTAGATATGCGGCATTAAAAGGCTGCAGGAAAGGAACCGTCCTGTATTATCGAAACAGTGGAGATGATTTTCCCGAGGGCCGCGGCAGATGGGTTGTCGGCTATGGCGCTGCGGTATTCACCGCTGCTGAATAGACTTGGGGACGCAGATTTCCGCAGATAAGCGCAGATAATCATGAAAAAGAAAAATCAGAGGTATCTTATTCACAAATCCTTGCAGGAATGGAGTCACGAGGTCTTTTTTGCTGCCACATCTTGGATAAACCTTCACCGACCGCTGAGAGGCTCTTCTATGCTGGTACAACAAAACCCCTTGCGTCTCATCCATTTGTCCGTACCAGCATAGAAGAGCCGGCGCTGCCATAGGAATCAGATGCGGCAGCAAAAAAGACCTCGTGACGCAATGGCTTTCCTGATTCTGCATTTTGCTGCCAGGGAATTTGAATAGGATACAATCAGAGATAATCTGCGTTCATCAGCGTCCAAATTCTTTTTCTAAGCAGTATAATCAGGTTTCTAGTCCAGTTCCCA
>DUZB01000109.1 GCA_013349725.1 Deltaproteobacteria bacterium
ATAGTACGTACGGGGTGAATAATTCAAGTTTTTTTAACGGGCAGTCCGCAAATGTAGGATGAGGCTGGATGCGGGAAGCCTTTTCTTCCTGTTTCCCCCTTTATTTTGCAGGGTTCAGCTATCTTGTCATTTAGTCCTTGTCCCACTATTCATTTACAACTACACGTCCTTCAACTCGTGCGTATAGGGGTAGTTTGGGAAGCTGAACGGAGGTTTTACGATAGCAGTACAAGGTCGATATCCATTTTGTCCTCTATCCGAGGTGTTTCTTGTAGAAGGCATGATAGGATTATTGAGGTCTTCGGTGCAAGTGTTTTGTGAAGCGCCTGCCCGAAAATATGTTGTCGGATTGGGGATAAAGATTTCTGCGGATATGTAATAAAAGGGCTTTTCAGAATGCGTAGCGAACGCCATCAGCCTGACGAGAAACGACGTTCAGCGTCAAAGGCATATCAATCTATGGGTTGAAAGCCCGTCCCGATATCGGGGGATCTTTAACGTTTCCAGCCGGATATGACCCAGTAATGCATGCGGGCGGAGGGGGCAACAGAAAGCAGGTATCTCTTTCGGGGGATGCCGGTTTTTGTTTTGTCATAATCTAAAATCTTGTACAAGGACTGTACAAAAACAGCTACAAACAAAAAAAACACTTTCGGATATTCGCCGTAAGTGCCTGATTCATATGGTGGGCCGTGCGAGAATCGAACTCGCGACCAACGGATTAAAAGTCCGCTGCTCTACCAAACTGAGCTAACGGCCCCCAAGGAAAAGGAATATATACTACCTATCCTTTTATTTGTCAAAATGTTTTTTCGTCAGGCATGCATTTCAAGCGTGGCCAGGCCTGCTCGAAAATCTGTTGACGGATGAGACCTGTTTCTTCGTCGTTGGGTTCGTATGGGTAGTTCCACTGTTTCACATCGGGAAGGCAGTTTCCGAATGGACGGTTGCATGCTACCTTGCCATCATCTCCAAGACATCCCGTGGTCATGAAGGGAATACCGGAACGGATGATTTCTGATATTTGCTCATCAGACAGGCCAAACCCGGCTATCCTTCCTTCCGAATCAAATTGCATGTCGTCAAATCCGGCCAGTTCTTCTTCCACGATGTAACGGGCAAGCTGCACTCTCAGGTATGTCGGCCATGGAGGTTGTGTTTTCCCGGTAAGGGCCGACTCTTCTTCCGCAAAAAAGGAAAACAGGTGCGACAGGACCCCCATTTTCCGAAGCCTTGCCATAAGCGCTGTCATCTGTTGTTCCGTTTCGCCCATTCCCACCATCAAGTGAGCCCCCACGTTGCCGCGACCAAAGATACCCACGCCGGACGCCATGGTTTCCCAGTATTTTTCCCACTTGTGTGGACCTGAAACCCCTTTCCCCCTGTACAGGGAAAAAAGATCTTCCGTTGCCAGATCAATGGCGACCCCGATCTTGTCCGCCCCCGCATTCCTTAGCGCCTTCAGATCACCTGTCTTCATAATGGTGGGGCTTATGAGGACGGATATGGGAAGCGTGGTATCGGCTTTGAGGCTTTTGGTCATATGGATGGCATCATCCGTGCATTTTCCGTTGGTGATCATGGAAATGCAGGTTCTCTTCACATATGGGGGGGCCGCATTAATGGCAACCGCAATCCGGTCCATGGAAACAACAGGCCATTCCACATGAATAAAACTTTTTTCCCGATAGGTTCCCGGACGTTTTTTTGCCAGCCCGCAGTATGCGCAGTTGGCGGAGCAACCCTCGGGATAATGGACCAGGAGATTTACGCAACGGTTCACGGCCCCGCGATACATCCTCCCTCGTGTGAGCCCCAGGGATATGGCCGTGGCATGGCTCATTTTCGCGTAATGGGGACTTTGTTGTTTTGTCATGGTTGAAAACGTTTTTTGTTTTTCGTTCATTCTCAAAGCCGGACCTGATTCTTCTTTGCCAGCAAAATGGCCTCGGTCAGGGTGGGGATATCCACCCCGTAAATCATATTTTCCCGCCAGACTTCCGACAGGTTTCGTGCAATGTTTTCCCGGTGAGAGGAGGTCCACTTGAGGGCATTTTCCAGTCTGTGGACATCCTCCGTGGTGGAGAAAAAATCGCCGGTTATCAGGAGACTCTCGATGGAGGCGCCGGAGAGCGAGAGATAGATTTCAAGGAGCCCCCCGCGAGTCTTCAAACGCCCCACTCCCATCCTGGCCCTCGGATGCCTGTTGGAGAAGATCCACTCCTCTTTGGTGTAGCGTTCCTCAATCAATCGCTCAATGGTCTGCCGCTCCCATTCATCCGGTTCTTCTTCCCTGAAATGGATGCCGAACGCATCTTCAAAGGCCTTCTGGATGGCAGCCACCATCTCACCCACGGAAACGTGACGGCCCAATTCCTCCCTCACGGTCGTCATGCGCCGGCTGAAGCAGTTGTAGCCCTTGTCCTGCAGCTTGACAATCGGCGTATTCATGATATCGGTCATGAGGGGAACATCAAAATCAACCAGGAGACTTGTGTGGAAAAGAAGGCTGTTTCCCGCTTCCGAGGCGGCGGACAAACCCGCAATTTTCCGGCCGTGTACCTCCAGGTCGTTTTTCGGCTGGAAGCCTGCCTCCACGCCAAGATTTCCCAGAGCCCGGATCAATACCTCGCTCAGGGATTCAAAGATGCCGCCGACCCCCGTTTTCAGGCCGGGATAATCCACATTGATTCCCAGGCCAAGGGCCACAATTTCAGGCCCCATGATCACAGTCCCTCCCCCGGTGCTCCTCCTGTTGTACTCTATCCCTCGTGCCTCACATCGGTCGATCTTCAGGGCGGATCGGATGTCCTGGTATTTCCCGACAATCACAGAGGGGATAAAGGTGTAGAGATGAAGGATCGGCGGAGAACGATGTTCTTCCACGGACAACGGAAGGGAATCATCCACAGCGAGTCCTTCCGCAGTAGAAACCGATCGAGTGAGATTTTTGAAAAGACGCCANGCTTCAGGCATAGCATTACTCCATAACNCTAAGCCTTTGCTTTTTCCGCCTCGGTTTTTTCTATCTCTTTTTCCACGAAAACCACCACGGCATCCCCGTGGATCAGTTTCTCAAGCTCCCCTCTTAGATCACCTTCGTCTTCCGCCTGGATTTTCAGTATCCATCCTTCCCCATAAGGGTCGGTATTAATGAGGCTGGTATCTTCCTCCAGTTCTTCGTTGATCTCAAGGATCTCACCGGAGACAGGCGCCACCAGTTTGCCAATCCATTTTCTCGACTGGATTTTTCCGCAGACCTCGCCCTGGCTCACATCATCTTCCTCGTCCGGCAGGTCCACAAAAACGATATCCCCCGCTTCCTTCTGAAACATATCACTCATCCCCACGGTAACGGTCGTCCCTTCCACACGCGCCCAGCTGTGCTCCTCATGATAATAAAGCTCATCAGGCATGTTGTACCCTTTNATGTCCGCCATTTTTCANTCCTCCTTTATGATTAGACTTTCAATTCAACCGTCTGCAATTAGTTTTTGGTAATTAATAGCTAACAGCTAACCGCTAATTGCTTCTTTTGAATGTTACTTGAACCGGGCTCTTACAGCCCTGGCGTGAATAGGAAGACCTTCTGCTTCCGCCAGGGTGATGACCGTGTCTTTCAGACTTTCGAGCCCTTCTTTACTCAAATATTGAAACGTGGGCTTCTTGATGAAGTCGTCCACGGATAGTCCGGAAAACATCCTCGCGCACTGGCCAGTAGGCAGAACGTGGTTGGTTCCCGACGCGTAATCTCCTACCGGAACGGGTGCGTAAGGCCCCATAAAGATGGAGCCTGCGTGCTTTATCCGGTTCAGGGTAATGAACGGGTCATGGGTCATGATCTGAAGATGTTCCGTTGCGTATTCATTGGTAAAATCGATAGCTTGATCCATATCATCGGCGATGAGTATGCAGGAATGCTTAGACAGAGAAGACGCAAAAATCTCTTTGCGAGGGAGGGTTTCATATTCTCTTGCTATGATTTCCGAAACGGCCGAGGCAAGCGATTCCGATGTGGTCACCAGAACCGCTGCAGAATCGGGATCATGTTCCACTTGTGAAAGAAAATCCACCGCGATCAATTCCGGGTCACCCGAATCATCGGCCAGAATAAGCGCCTCGCTCGGTCCGGCGGGGGAATCAATATCGACCTGACCGTAAACCAGCATTTTAGCGGCGGTAACATATTTGTTCCCGGGGCCTACGATCTTGTCCACCCTTGGCATGGTTTCCGTCCCGTAGGCCAGGCCGGCCACACCCCACGGCCCCCCGACCTTGAAAATCCTGTCGCACCCGGCGATGTCCGCAGCTACCAGTGTCGCGTCATTGGCCGTCATTCCTTTGCCGGGGGGTGTAACCGCGACAATTCTCTCTACCCCCGCCACCTTCGCGGGCAGAACCGTCATGAGGATCGAGCTGGGATAAACAGCTGTTCCCCCGGGGATATAACACCCCACAATATCCATAGGCCTCGTAATGCGCCCCGCCAGAATGCCCTTTGAAATTTCGATGGACCACATCTCTCTTTCAAGCTGAGCCCTGTGAAATTTGCGAATGTTTTTTGCCGCGGCTTTCAGGCATTCCACCACTTTCGGGTCAATCCGGCTGTAAGCATCCTGAATCTCTTCTTTGGAAACTTCAAGATCCGCTTCTGTAATATTTTCCTTATGTTTTCGATAGTGCTCCAATGCCACCGCGTTTCCACGAGCCTTGATATCCTTTACAATATCCCGCACATCCTCGAAGACGGAAGCAATATCATCCATGGACCTTTCCATGATGGACCGTCTTTTTTCGGGGGTCAGATGACCTATTCTTTCCGGATTTATCTTCATCGTTTCTTTTCTCTCCTCATCTATATATCTTTAATTCTTTGTGGGCTTGGTTCTAACGCGGTCCATTAGATTTATTTTCTTACTCATAATCTTAATCGTAATCATAATCGGGCAGCTCTAAAATAGGCTGTAAAAGAGTAAGATTATGATTACGATTA
>DUZB01000182.1 GCA_013349725.1 Deltaproteobacteria bacterium
CACTTCCATTTTCACTTTGGGCAGGAAATCCACCACATACTCCGCACCCCTGTATATTTCCTTGTGGCCTTTTTGCCTTCCAAAACCTTTGACCTCCGTAATGGTAATACCACTTACACCCAGCTTCAGAACCGCACCTTTTTACATCATCCAGTTTGAAAGGTTTGATAATGGCCTCGATCTTCTTCATATTAATCCTCTCCCCATTCTTCTAATCCATCAATTTTCACATCTACCGTCTTCTTCGGCTGCACTTTTCGATACACATCCAAGGGGTTTCTGCTAATGCCCTCCACTGTAAGCAGATCCCGTTCGATGGAAATCCCGAACAGCGACTCATTTTCCCTGAGGTACGGGAGAATCAAATCCCAGTCCCTTTCCTTGAGGGAAACAACCTCCCCGCCATTGAGTTGCTGATCGTCTATCATCTGAAAAGGGTCCCGCACATACACTGCCCCACCCGAAGCCAGGGAAAAAAGATTGGAACCGGGATAAGGCGTGGGCTGGGATCTTACATTTCCCAAATCATCAAATTCAATTCCGTTCAAGACCACAAATCCTCCTTCATTAAAAGGATCCCCGGCCATGAAAGACTCCCCTAAATAATCCAGACAGGTCCCGTTAATAACCACCTTCGGTTTCCCTACAGCATTAATGAGTGGTCTCCCTGCCGCATTACCCATCACATAGACATTCCCACCTTTTGCCCCGTACATGAAAGTCTGACCGGTGTCGCCGTATATCACCATCTTCCCGGATTTCATGATCTGGCCCAGCTGGTCCTGGGCATTCCCGTGGATGTAGACTGAAAGCCCGTCTATACCGGATCCGATATAGTCGCCTGAACTTCCATAGATATCTATTCGAACTCCTCCCGAATCCGGTCCTAAACCGCAGCCGTGAAAACGCTGGCCTTTCAAGCCAAATACAATGAAGCGCCTCCACCCTCGCTTGAACGCCTCCGTCAGAAGCCGACTGTCACAGTTATCCCCTTCGGGCGGAAAGAGTGAGGCGTCGATAATCAGGACACTTTCCTCGTAGGACGGCCCCCTGAAAAACTGTCTGGTTTCCCAGTCTATGAGTCGATACCTGGATCTACTGTCCTCCCGCGCAAGGGATGGAAAATGGCGAAACATGGTGTCCAGAGTCTGGTTCACCATTTGTAGAACAGAACGCCTTTTTTTGTCAAATGTTGGATAGCGCATATCAATAAGCGACGTCAGGGCCGACAGAGAAATCTCCATATGCGCATCATTTTTCAGCGCCCATCCCCTGATTTCCTTCAGACAATCCATCAGGTCTGCATAATCCCAGTCTTTCAACCCGTTTTTCACATAATCAAAGAGAAGATCCGGCCGCTGCAGCTCAAAAAATTCGGAGATGTTGAATTGCCCTCTACTTTCATCATCCACCACGTAATAGACCTGGCCTGGAAGGTAGGGCGTTTGCCCATCCGGAACGGAAATCTCCCGGCCGAATTTATCCACGCACGACAGTTTCCTGTCCAGTCCGGGACCTTCTCTTTTCTCCAGGTTAAAAATGAAGGAACCGCCGTCCGTATAACTGCCGCCTCGTGCATTCCAATAGTGATCCGCCACAGTTCCCACACGGGGATCTTCCGCAGCAAGGCTCTTGAGCGTGGCGTCGATGGCCTGCTTCTCCGAACAGACAAGCCCCACCTGCACCTGCCCGTCATGCAGGGCAAAGACCTGGGGACGAAGCATGGCGGTATCCGTTATTCCGATCAGCTGCAGACGTTCATTGGCCGTATCGTTGCGGGCAATGATGAAAAACCAGGGCCCGTCAGGCGAACCGTGTGCATGGCTCGCCTGAAGAGCGCGGTAGATCTTCTGCTTTTCCGGCGAAAGCTGGTCAAAATCCCTTTCCATGGTAGGTGCAAGGGCCTCGATCACATATTCCAGCGGGTAACCATAGGTACGGCTGTAGAGATCGAATAGTAGAACAGACACTTCCGTATCGGTCAGAAAAAGGGGGAAAATATTTCTCTGGCTCAGGTATTCCGCTACAGAATGGTAATTGGCAAAATCGCCATTATGAACGAGCGCTTCATTCATACCGATAAAAGGATGCGCGCCGGCCGGATGCCACACTTTGCCTTTGGTGGGATAACGCTGATGGGCAATCCAGATATGCGCCTTGAAATCATCAAGTTTATAGTACTGGACGACTTTTTCAGCGTAACCTACTATTTTCAATATGAAAAAATCACGTCCATGGGAAAGGACAAAGGCGTGCTGTTCTCCATAGGCGTCATAGAATTTCCGGTTGATTTTATAACTGTTCTGATAAACGAACTCGTCTTCCGCCTGTCTTCTGGAAATACCGACCATATTGTTTTTTTTGATGAAATCATCCAGCACTTCCGACTTCACTTTAACAAAATACCGAACCACTTCCGGAGGACGGACGTCGAGGCCTTCAACATCCCTGTAATCCTGGACATGGGGAATCCGTTCGTGAAAATCAATATGAAAATAAGGTTTTATGAACTGATCTTCAAGGCTTGCCAGCGAATCTTCCTGCAGAAGGGCTATCTGCAGGATATAATCATCCGAAAGAATTTCCCGGGAAACCCCTAACATCCTGGGATCAAACCCCATGGCGGCGATTCCACCACCGCGACCGTTTCCCCGGTTATGCATCTGTTTTGACGGCTCATAAATATGCCTGCCTCTCACGGGAATACTGCAGGCAAAACCCGTAACGCCGCAACCCCCTTCAGCCTCTGTTTCGAAGCAGGGCCTCGCCGGCAGGCCTTTCACCATCGATCTTCTCGATCGGATTATTTTCTCTATCAAATGACTTTTATTCATTATTATAACCTGTTATATTCTTTTCTTCATGTAATCTATATGGGTCAGACAGTCGGTACGACCTACAAGCTCTTTCAGGCTCTTCATCCCAAGTTTTTTCAGGATTCGGACCAACTCCCGCCGCCACGCTAAAAACATATTGACGATGCGCTGAGTACCCCATTCCATCTGAATCAATTGCATTAATTCCGCATCCGTCGTGGCGATCCCCCGCGCGCAGCCCCTGCCACTTTCACACTTGTGGCAACGGATACATTCCAGGGCAACCAGATCCGCTGTCCCGGTGCAGACACCGTCCGCACCCAGGGCAATGGCCTTTGCCACGTCGTGGGGATTCCTGATGCCGCCACTGGCAATGACGGTTAATTTATCCCTTACCCCTTCTTCCTTTAAGAACTGGTGCACCTTGGGAAGGGCATATTCCAGGGGCATGGCAATATTCTTCTTCGCGATGTCCGGCGCCGCGCCCGTACCACCATAACTTCCGTCAAGGTGAATAATATGCGCGCCCGCATAGTAACTGCCCACAGCCACCATATCCACATCCGTGGGCGTTGAAACCTTTACGGAGACAAGGGCCTTTGGATTCATGGCCTTGATCCAGTCCACATGTTTTTTGTGATCCTCCACCGAGTAGACGCTGTGAAAGGGAAAAGGCGAAAACAGGGGATATCCCACCACGGCCTCTCTCATCCTGGCCACCCCGGGAGTCACCTTATCACCTAAAAGATGCCCTCCCAGACCCGGTTTTGCTCCCTGGGCGTATTTAAACTCCACGATCTTCACTCGCTGGATCGTTTCTTCCCGAACACCGAAAAGCCCGGTGGCGACCTGGGTAATCACATGGTCGTCATAGGGTTTCAGTTCATCCGGATATCCCCCCTCGCCGGTACAACAAAAGGTGCCCAGGGCCACGGCAGCTTTGATCCTGCTGAGCATGGTTGTAATGCTGACGGAACCGTAAGACATCCCGCCACCGTAAAAGGGAACTTCTGTCCGCACCCTGTGGGCATGATCATTACGCCTGTTCAGCACCACTCCCATATCAAAGTCGTCATCCGCGACCTCTTCAAAAGCGCTTTTGTTTTTTCTGAAAACAAGACGAAGCTTATCGAACCCCCCTCCGGAAGCCCCTAATTTGTATTCCAACCCTTTGTCGGGGACCTTTCCAAATTCGGCCATATGCCACGTGGAAGCCAGAAGATCCGCAGGCCATCGGGCATCCCCCATCCCGTCAAAATCAGGGTTTCTCCGCAGGGTGAGCGCACCTTCCGGACACGCCTTATGACAGGGATCAGGGCAATCATTCCCCACACAAAGGTGATGATTTTCAACAAAGACCTTTCCTCTCCTCACCACATGAACCCCGGTTGGACACAATTCCACACATTTCCCGCAGGCAGTACAGGTATCGGATCTGTGCAGCCTGTATTTTCCTATGGGGTTCCTGAAACGGGACGGTGTCCGCACCACTCCCGGCAATTGAAACGATTCCACATTATTCAAGTTCACATCCCTCCTCAACATCTCCCATGGGACCGAAGGTTTTTTCGTCCAGTTCTTCAAAAAACATGGCCCGTCCAACTTCCCCCCGAAGCCGCCGCGCATCCCTGATTCCCATGGCGCCCATTAATTCCAGGAGTTGATTATGCCAGGCGCCTAAGAGATTCACTACTCTTGCGGCCACCCATCCTGCAGAGGCCTGATCAATCTCCACCGGGCACGAAAGCCCTTCTGTGCAGCGACGGCACATTCTGCATTCCAAGGCAATCAGAGCGGGAAAATCCACAAAAACCCCATCAGCGCCGCAAAGCATCGATTTCGCAACATGCTCCGCAAGCGAAATCCCGCCGCTGACTAACAGTGTCATGGTATCGCGAATATTTGCTTCCACAAGCTTCCTGTGAACGCTCCGAATGCCGTCCTTTATATATCGCGTCTTGTCGTCCAGAAAAAGGCCGCTCATGCTCCCTTCCAGGTGGATAATCGCAATACCCTCCTGCGCCAGGGCAAGAGATCTTTCCTCCATCCCTTCCGCCATGGGGACCCTCACCGAAATCAGCAGAGAAGGATCTTTCCTTATGACTGCGTACACCCGGGATTTCCAGTCTTCAGAC
>DUZB01000154.1 GCA_013349725.1 Deltaproteobacteria bacterium
ATGACAAAGCTCCTTCAGAATGAACCCTATGCCGGCGGAAAAGCCTCGGTGATGGTGACGGTAAATGACATCTATTCCATGGGAGGAAGGCCGCTTGCCTTGGTTAACGTGTTAGCCAGCGGGGATGAAGCCCAACGATCCAAGATTATCGACGGCATAAAAAAAGGTTGTGAAAAATTGAATGTCCCCATGGTTGGGGGGCACCTTCATCCGGACGCGGCTCCGGACTCCCCTTCCCTTTCCGTGGCTATCCTGGGGCATGCTAAAAAACTCCTCAGGAGCCATCTTGCCGGTCCGGGAGACGACCTCATCTTTGCCGCGGATCTCAGCGGCCAGGTGGGGTGCTCGTCGGTCACCAGCTGGGATGCCAACTCAGGAAAGACCACAGAAGAACTGCTTTTTCGCCTGGAGACCCTTCCCCTCATTGCCGAACGGGAATGGGCCTGTGCCTGTAAGGACGTGAGTAATGCGGGCCTCCTTGGAACCCTTTCCATTATGATGGAGAACTCCGGACAGGGGGCATTGATTCATCTTGACGCCATCCCCTGCCCTGCCCCCCTGAAACTGTCCCAATGGCTGGTGTCCTTTCAGAGTTTCGGCTTTGTCCTGTCCGCCAGGCCGGAGTTTTCAACCCGAATTATCGATCTGTTCAACAAAAGAGGCATTGACGCGGCCGTTGTGGGGAAGGTGCTGGATGGCCATACCGTCACCGTGGCCAGCGGACCGGAATCCCTGAAGCTCTTTGATTTTGAGAAGGAGAAGATTACGGGAATAACCTGCCCGGCAAAAAGTCGATGCCCAAACCAAAACGAAAACTGACCCCTGCTCAACAAGAGGAAGATCATTTCCAAAAGAAATCCCCACGGAAGCTTAAAAACGCCATACATCCTGAAGACGACTTGCCTTTATGAAATGGAAAGGCCCTCCTCAATGCAGAAACACGCTCCTTCGCAATATCGTATAAGAAAAACCATGCTGAAGAGGTGTCTTCCGGTTTTCCTGTTTGCCCTGCTCTTACTCTTTTCAGGATGCCGGTTGAGCTATCTTTATCATGCGGCTGTGGGTCAGTTTCAGCTTCTCAATGGGTCCATTCCCGTGCAGAAGGCATTGGACGAAAATCTCCTGCCCCCGGACCAGAGGACCCGACTGCTGCTTGTAGCAAAAATAAAAGAGTTTGGGGAAAATGAGCTTGGCCTGCGAAAAACCGACAGCTACGAAACGGTCTTCCTCAAATCCGGTCGGGACCCCATTTATACCGTATCCGCCTCCACCAAAGACAGGCTCCAACAGAAGACCTGGGATTTTCCAATCGTCGGCAAAATGCCTTACCTGGGATTTTTCGAGCTGGAAAGGGCGAAAGCAGAAGGAAAAAAACTTTCGGAAGAGAATCTGGATGTATTCATCGGCGCAGCCGGCGCCTACAGCACCCTGGGGTGGTTCGCTGACCCCGTCACGAAAAATCTCCTTGAAGGGAGCACCCCAGCCCTGGTGGAAACGATCCTGCACGAAATGACGCACACAACCCTCTACTTAAAAGGTCAGGGCGCCTTCAACGAGAGTCTGGCGGTACTGGTGGGAAAAGTGGGCGCCTTTCACTTCTTTGAAAAGACTTTCGGCCCATCGAACCCATTCACCCTACAGGCGAAAGCCTCCCTGTCAGACGAACGGATCTTTTCCAGGTTTATGGCTTTCCTCATGAAAAAACTCAACACACTCTACCAATCCCCATTAAGCTACGAGGGAAAAATGACGCAACGGGAGCAGGTCTTCAACCAGTCTCTAAAGAAATTTGCCCTACTCAAAGACGATTTTAAAACCGATACTTTTTCGGGTTTCGGCCGCGTACCTCTGAACAACGCCTACATTCTCGCAGTGGGGCTCTACCACAGCCATTTCGACCTGTTTGAGGAAGCCCTCCGGAAAAAGCGAGGCTCCATCAAAGAATTGCTGCTATTTTTCAAGACCGCATCTGAGAATGAGGAAGATCTTCTGCAACAGACGCAAGAATGGGTTGAAAAACCCCCGGGCATTTGACCGTTCAAAGAATGTCTCGCAGCAATCCCCTCTCCCCCAACCCCTCCTGCACGGGGAGGGGAGGTTTCGATCAGGCACTGATTACCATGAAGAACATGAAGAGCATGAAGGGTCTAAAAAGAAACCATTGGATTCTCTCTTCATGGCCTTCATGCCCTTCATGGTAGAATATTCTTTAAGGGAGCGGTGACTCCTCCAGCGCAGCCTCCAGGTTGGCATCTGTCTCAAGCCATGCCTGGAACAGCTTAAACCCTAAGGAGAGAATAACAGCCCCGATAAAGAGGCCGATAATCCCACTGTAAATAAAGCCCCCTATGGCGCCGATAAAGACGACCAGCATGGGAACATCGACGCCGCGGCCCATTAAAAGCGGTTTCAGAAAAGAGTCGCATCCACCCACAAGGATGCCCCATATGGCAAACAACACCGCTGGAAGCGTGTTCGCCGTGTAAAATACATACACAATGATGGGACCAAGAATCAGGATAGTCGGAAGCTGAATCACGGCAAGGATGAGGACAAACAATGCCCACAATCCTGCGGCGGGCACACCCACCACAAGACAGCCAATCCCTGAAAGGATGGCTTGTATGACAGCTACCCCTAAAATTCCACGGGCAACACTTCTCATGGTAGCCCCGGAAAGGCGCACGAACTCTTCCCCTCTTTCGCCTGCAAGACGCACTGCAATGCCCCTCGCAACCTGCACTCCACGTTCACTATTGCTGAGCAGCACTCCGGCAATGATGATGGCAACAATAAAACTCAGGATTCCAAATCCAGCCCCCGCCACCGAGTTTAACAGCCACAGGCCGACTGCCTTGATTTGCGGCGCAATTTTGCCTAAGGCGCCCATAATATTTTCTGAAGAAAGTTTCCAGAAATCGTACAGGTATTGGCCGACAGCCGGCCAGGATTTGATATGTTCCGGTACGTCGGGAATCCGAATGGTGCCTCTTGATATCCCGGAAGACAGCTTCTCGGCTGTCTCCACAAGAGACGCGGCAAACATCAGGCTCGGTATGATCAGGATAATCAGGAGAAGAAGCGTGATCAGGATTGCGCTCAGTTTGTTTCGCCCACCCAGAGAAGAACTCACCCATTGATGTGCCGGAGAAATAGCCACAGCGATGATGACGCCCCACAGCACGATTTCGATAAAAGGTTGGGCAATCCGAAAACACCAGAAAAAAAGGAGAATGACAATGCCGACACGAATCGTCACCTCCAGCGCTCTGGCTACAAAAAACTTATTATCTGAAGTATAATAGGAAGAATCCATGGTTAAACCTCCGGTCATCTGCCGTGCTGGATTTAGCTTTCATTTTGACAGATAATTCTCTTTTATCTCCCTCAAGATCGGGCCCTGCACCTTCATTCACATTGGAGCCAAAAAGATATGCAGCCACCACAATTCTATTGCCGGGATCAATTTCGTCCAGGTTCCGCTTCAGCTCCCTCCTGATTTGTGCGAGACTATTTTTCACCGCTCCTTTGCTCCCAACTGGGTAAAGTAACAAAACATCAATTTATTCAGGCTTGTTCTCTTCATAACAAACAGATCTTAGTTTCACAAATTATAGGGGCAACGACGTTGTGGGGTCAAGGAGAAAGCGAATTGTCTTGTTATTGTGCTATGCAAGACAATATGGAAAGTCAATCGATTTCGAGAGCCATTTTGAGAACCAGATGCCAGGTAGTCGGATTAATTGGAGTCATTGAGAGGGTAGATCTATGGGAGAATATGTGGTTAAACGCCCATTAAAGAGGCCACCAGTACATCCCGGTGAGGTTTTGCGTGAAGATGTGCTTAAAAATCTTGGTCTGTCGGTTAGTGAAGCAGCGAGGCGACTCGGTGTTTCTCGTCAACAACTTCACCGTCTATTGGCCTGTACTCATCCGATTACCACAGAAATGGCTCTTAGGATTGGAAAGTTTGCGGGCAATGGGCCTGGGCTTTGGTTACGTATGCAGCAGGCTTATGACTTGTGGCATACCGAG
The DNA here is from genome assembly GCA_013349725.1 of Deltaproteobacteria bacterium. The sequence goes on from DUZB01000154.1 coordinate 4,036, forward strand.
GACAGGATGACAATAGAACTTTCCAAAATTAAGACAGTTGAGTTAGGCAGACTCGAAGCTTAGTTATCCCTCAGACAGCATGGAGGCAAGAAACACCTCGTGCAATACTTGAGAAATTTTCAACCATGCAGATGGTCGATGTCCATCTGCCCGCAACGGATGGACGGCGTTTCATAATGCCTCGCTATACCCAGCCGGATCGGGATCAAGAGCTTTTGCTGGCACACTTACGCTTCAAATTACCCGAGCAACCGCCGCCCGGAATCGCGGCCAATCCGGTCTGTACTGGAAAATCCGGAAAAGGATCTGCAGCGCCGACCTTTTAAACCCCGAAACTGTAATTTCAGGCACTTACCCTCAATGGCGATGCCGAATTGCGAAAGACGGGTTAGGAACCCGGCAAAACGGAAGAATTGAATCACTACTCTTCTCCATACTGCACCAAAATATTTCATGCCAGGCAATTGCTTTTTTCAGGCCTCCGGGCTCTAGGCCCAACGGAATATTTATATAGGAAAGCCAGCATCAAGAAACTTGCCAGAATTGATCAACAAATGTTCATTTTCGGGCAAGTGCGTAAGTAAAGACAGGCAGACCAAACCTTGAACATATCAGGGTTGAATTTCAATAATCTACGAAACTGGTGGGGTGGTGGTGACCTAGTGTCAGAAGCCACCGTGACCTTTTTTTCTCTGCCGACAGGCCGATCCTGCCGCCAGGTTTACATTAAGCGGTCCCTCCCCATGATTTGGCTGTTCAACATTCTATTCCGGCTCGATTTTCAATTCTTGCAGCGTCAGCGACCCCNGCGGAGCTTTAGGTGCCTGCCGCAAGATTGTCGTGCCGGTCTGGTTTTCAAAGGACGTATCCCACCCACCCTGCAGC
>DUZB01000160.1 GCA_013349725.1 Deltaproteobacteria bacterium
CAATTCTCATTATGGGCCCACTTTCATTTGCGGATGCTGTGTGAGTGGCATCCTGCCACGATTTTTCGCGGCTGGAAGCCGCTCCCACAGGGATATGACTTCAACATGAGAATTGCTGGATTATTTGTTCATCTGCTCGTAGGCGTGCCCTACACGCAGCACCATTTCTTCATCAAATGCCTTCCCTATGATCTGAAGTCCCACCGGCAGGCCATCCAGCATTCCGCAATTGATGCTCATGCCGGGCAGACCGGCCAGATTGATGGAGACGGTATAGATGTCCACCAGGTACATCTGCAGAGGGTTGTCTATCTTTTCTCCCAATTTAAAGGGCAGACAGGGCGAGACGGGCGCCAGAATGCAGTCCACTTTTTCAAATGCCCGGTCAAAATCCTCCTTAATCAGCGCCCGTGCCTTCTGGGCTTTCAAATAGTAGGCGTCAAAGTATCCGGCGGAAAGGACATAGGTCCCTAACATGATCCTTCTTTTGACCTCGCTTCCAAATCCCTCGCTTCTCGTTGATTCATACATTTCCATGAGATCCGAGGATCCTTCCGGAGATCGGTATCCGTATTTTACCCCATCATACCTGGCTAAGTTACTGCTTGCTTCCGCAGTGGCGATCAGGTAGTAGGCAGCAACGGCGTACCGGGTGCGGGGCAGGGAAATTTCGCTGATGTGCGCCCCGTGTTGTTCAAAGAGGTTTACAGCATCCATGATCCTGGATTTTATACCTTCGTCCATGCCCGCCACGAAATACTCTTTGGGAAGACCTATTCGTATGCCCTTTACTTCTTTGCCGATGGAGCTCAGGAAGTCCGGTGTCGGGATGTCTGCGGATGTGCTGTCCAGGCTGTCATGTCCGCAGAGGCAGTTTAAGAGGATGGCGCAATCTTCCACCGACCTGCCAAGTGCCCCCACCTGATCCAGGGACGAGGCATAGGCGATCAATCCGTATCGGGATACCCTCCCGTAGGTGGGTTTGATCCCGGCTATGCCGCAATAGGCAGAGGGAAGGCGAATGGATCCCCCCGTGTCCGAGCCGATAGACAGGATGGCTTCTCCGGCTGCCACGGCCGCGGCCGACCCGCCGCTTGAACCACCAGGAACGCACAGGTGATTTACCGGGTTGCATGTGGCTCCAAAAGCGCTGTTCTCCGTGGAAGAGCCCATTCCGAATTCGTCCATATTGGTTTTCCCCACCAGTACGGCCCCATCCTTCAGCACTTTTTCCACCGCAGTTGCATTATAGGTGGGCACAAAGTCCTTGAGAATTTTGGATCCGCATGTGGTTTTTACCCCTTTGGTGCACAAAAGGTCTTTCACGCCGATCGGAATGCCATTCAGCAGTGGGAGATCTTTTTTTTCGCGAAACCTTTTATCGGCTTTGTCCGCCTGCTGCAGGGCGCTCTCACGGGTCAGGGTGATATAGGCATTGACAGCCTTTTCCGTCTCATCAACCCTCTTGTATACCGATTCGGTGATTTCCCTTGAGCTGACGTCGCCTTTTCTGAGTAGAGCAGAAAGTTCCGCTGCGGTTTTATCGCACAATTCCATATTTTCAGACCTTCAATCTTTATTTATAATATACTGGGAACACGGAAGTAATCCTTTTCTCTCATGGGCGCATTGTTCAAAAGGGGCGCCGGATCTCCCGGGTTGGCTCGGTCTTCCGACCGCCACACGTTTTCTGTTTCCATTACATGACTCATGGGTGGTACATTTTCCGTATTCAGTTGCTGGAGGGTCGCAAAATGCTCCAGCACTTCATTGATGTCCTTCTGATAGGCGCGGGCTTCCGCATCCGAGAGTTTCAACCGCGCAAGTTTTGCCACATGCCGGACCTCTTTTAGAGAGATCCTTTCCCGGTTTTCCAAACCGGGCCTGTCCATCTCTTGTCCCGGGACATTCCGGTCCATGGTTGAAAAGGTCTCCGCCGAGCTACCGGCAACCAGTCCCAGTTCTTCAAGTTGGGTTCGATCCACTATGGAGGGCGATTGGGTCAGCGGGCAGAAAGCGCGCCGGTTTTTGGGGAAGGCGATCACATCCCGTATGGAAGGCGCATTCAGGATCATGGCAATCACTCTATCCATTCCCAGGGCTAATCCTGCATGGGGAGGGGCCCCGTATTCCAAAGCCTTCAGGAAAAACCCGAATTTAATCTGGGCCTCCTCGGGGCTCAATCCGAGGGCCTGGAAGATCCTTTTCTGGATGCCCATATCGTGGATACGAATACTTCCCCCTCCCAGCTCCTCGCCATTCATGACCAGATCGTAAGATCTGGACTTGAGGGAAAGCATGTCGTTCCAGTCGTCCGGGTTGAAATCGATTCTGTCCGGCATGGTAAAGGGATGATGGAGAGAATTGAGTTTCCCATTTTTTACTTCAAGCAGCGGGAAATCCGTGACCCACAGAGGACGGAACGATTCCTTGGGAATCATCCCAAGTCTGTTTGCAACGTGCAGACGGAGGGTTCCAAGCACGGTGTTCACGAGCTCCCTGGATGGATCGGCAATCATCAGAAGGACATCGCCTTCTTCCGCCTTGAAACGCTGTAGCAGATTAGCAAGTTCGCTTTCGGAAAAAAACTGGACAATGTTGGACTGCAGTTTTCCTTCGGCAACTTTCATCCAGGTCAACCCGCTTGCGCCCATGGCAGGAACAACTTTCATGGCATATTCATTCTGGAGAACATTCTTGCTGAGAGATTCCCCGTGGCCTTTCACGCAGAATCCCTTGATGTGGCCGCCTTCACGAATAATTTTACGAAAAATGGAATAGGAAGTCCCTTTCATGATATCGGTTACTTCTTCAAAGGCCATGGGAAAACGAAGATCCGGTCTGTCCGATCCGTACCTTTCCATGGCATGTTCGTAAGTCATGCGGGGAAACGGGGTCGGGAGATCGATCTTGCAAACTGCAAACATCCGTACGGTCAATTCCTCTATTTTTTCGTAGATGAACTCTTCATCAATAAAGGAAGCCTCCAGGTCTAATTGCGTAAATTCCGGCTGCCGGTTCGGTCTCAGATCTTCATCGCGAAAACATCTCGCTATCTGAAAATAACGGTCCATTCCTCCCATCATGAGGAGTTGTTTGAAAAGCTGGGGGGATTGGGGCAGAGCATAGAACTTACCCTGATGTACGCGACTGGGCACCAGATAGTCTCTGGCCCCTTCGGGAGTGCTTTTGGTGAGGAAGGGGGTTTCCACCTCTATAAACTGCAACTGGTCCAGGTATTCCCTGATTACTTTTAAAATTTCATACCTTTTTTTGAAGCGATTCTGCACGGATTGACGTCGAAGATCGAGATACCTGTACTGCAACCGGATGTCCTCATCCACATTTTCCGGGCTTGACTGTATCTCTTCTCCGAAGACAATGGCTTTTTCAGAAATCTGGAAGGGCAGGGGGTTGGATCTGGAAAGTACTTGAAAACCGGCAGCGGAAACTTCAATCTCGCCCGTTTTCAGATTCGGGTTTTGTGTGCCCGCTTCCCGCAGACGCACCTTCCCCTGGACTTCAATGACAAACTCTTCCTTGAGAAGGACAGCCTTCCTGTAATCTTCGCTATGTATTTCCGGATTGAATACCACCTGAGCGATTCCACGGACATCCCGCAAATGGATAAACAGAACATTTCCGTGGTCCCGAATGGCATCAACCCAGCCCATGAGATGAACTTCCGTTCCTTCGTGGGAAGCTCTCAGGTCTCCGCAGTAAACTCTCTTTCTCCAATTCATGTGTTTCACCATTAAATATTGTAGAAAAGATCCAAATCTGATAATATATCTAAAAACAAGTCTGGAATCAAGGTCTTCTTTTGGCAAATAGGAATTCTTTTCATGCATTGATCCTGAAAGCCTGCTTTCAGCAAGGTCTGTGCCAGGAATTTATCCAGGGAGAATGCCTAATTTATACATTTTCGTCATTTGAATGGTTTTTTAATTACGAAAATGTAGATTTAGCCTCTCCATTTATGAATCCGCACAGGAAAAGAAATGGAAAATAATGAAAATTCAAGGGCTCTTTCTTCATGGCACCATAGTTGCAGAGATTCTGAAACTTGATGATCTCGTAAAAAGTCAGCAAGGCCGTTACCCCCGCGAAAGCGGGGGTCTATAAACACCTGATACTCCTGGATTCCCGCGTTCGCGGGAATGACGAAAATGGATGACTTTTTTGACTTTTTACGAATTCATCAAACCTGGGGCTGAACGGATTTTGTACGGTTATGAGTTAGGTAAGACTGTATCCTAATATTGAAAGGTGTAGATTTAAAATGAATGGCAACTATGAATTGACTTTGGCGGTTTTTTATTGTCAAAACGTTCCGGGCAGCGATGAGGGTGAGCGGAGGATTTTGGAGAAAAAGTACGGGAAGGCGCTTCGCCTCTTCCCTCTGCCCTGCAGTGGCCGACTTGATTCTGTCCACTTGTTGCGGGCATTGGAGGAGTTTGCGGATGCGGCCTATGTGGTTGCTTGTCCGAAAGGAAACTGTCGTTATTTTGAGGGGAATTCAAGGGCAGGGAAGCGGGTGGGAAAGACGCGAGAGCTGATTGAACAAATCGGTCTTGAAGGGAACAGGATCGGGCTCGTGTACGGCTCCAAAGAAAATCCCGAAACCTTATCGTATCAGATTGATAAAATAAGAGATGGTCTTTCTGAACTGGGACCTTCCCCAGTCCTTAAAAATATGAAATGAGGAGATGGCGTTTATGATAACTGCTGAACAGAAACCGGTTGAAGAGATAAGGGAGATGATTGCCCCTTTCAAAAGAATCCTGGTTCTGGGTTGTGCCTCGTGCGTGGCGGAATGTGCCGCGGGAGGTCAAAAGGAGACAGCCATGATGGCTTCCGCTCTCCGCATGGCAGCCCG
>DUZB01000148.1 GCA_013349725.1 Deltaproteobacteria bacterium
TAATCTTAATCGTAATCATAATCTTACCCTTTTACAGCCTATTTTAGAGCTGCCCGATTATGATTACGAGTAAGATTATGAGTAAGAAAATAAATCCAATGAACCTCGTTAGAATCAAGCCCTGCGAAACTGGTGGAAGTTGAGTATCCGTTATGCTCTATGATTTCATTTACAAAATCCGTGGCATCAGCCTCAAGTGGAAGCTTCTGATTCCATTTTTATTTTTTTCTCTTTTAGGGACCACCAGCCTGGTTTTCATCGGTTTGAGTTCTCAGCATGTACTGATCAAAGAAGAAGAAAAACAAGAACTTCAAAGGTTTTATGAGCTATTTCTGACGATGGTCGAAAAAAATGGGGAGCAGGCGCTCTCCATGGCGACAATCATTGCACAGAATCCCCGTGTCAAAGAACTGCTTGCCGCAAAAAACAGAGATGGGCTTTTCGCTTATTCTTTTCCGCTGTTTGAGCAGTTGGAAAAGGAATTTGGAATCAGACAGATGCATTTCCATGTTGCGCCCGGAAGATCATTTCTGCGTGTTCATTCCCCTCACCAGTTTGGCGAAATGATTTCTTACAGGAAGGGCATAATGGATAGCATGAAGGGTGGCAAAGGGGTGGTAGGCCTTGAATGGGGACTGACAGGTCTGGGGATTCGCGGCGTAGCCCCCGTATATCTCAAAGGGGCTTTAGCGGGGACTGTAGAAATCGGATATCCTTTTGACGTCGGGCTTCTGGAAGAGCTCAGGGAAAAGTGGGGCCCCCATTTCAGCGTGTATGAAAGAAAGCGTCCTGATTATTATCCTGTTCTTGCAACTACCATGGGCTCCTGCAAACTTTTTCCATTGCTGGAAAAACAGCTGGACGCTTCGCTCATTCATCCGGTCGTCCTGATTGCGCCGCCGGGGTATCCTGAAATGGCTATCCTGGCTGGTCCAATAAAAGATTATGGGGGCGAAGTGGTGGCCCTGGTGGAAATATGCACGGACAGATCGTCCATTGTCAATCGCCTGAGAAACACGCGAAATCTGATGATCATTATCGGTTTTACGGGAATCTGTCTCTCGTTTCTTCTTACATGGGTGGTGGCCGTCCTTTTTATCCGTCCTATCAAAGATATCGTCGCCAATGCCGGGGAAATAGCGGATGGGAAAAGAGAGACTCGTTTGACGGCCCAGTCTGACGACGAGATAGGGCTTCTTACCAGATCCTTGAACACCATGTTGGATTCCCTGAAGGAAAGACGAAGACAGGTGGAACATTATGCGAAGACACTGGAAAAACGGGTCAAGGAAAGAACAGCAGATCTGGTTACTTCCGAGGAGAAATATCGGACTCTGGTCGACAATCTGCCCCTTGGGGTTTACAGGATTCTCTGTGACGGAACCACCGAGTTTATCAACCCCTATTTTGTTGAGAAACTGGGCTTCTCCACGGATGAGGTAGTAGGTTACAGGGGTTTCTGGAGAAGTAAGATATGGGGTTGTGATGATCAAGAGGCGAAAGAAATGCTGCATGTCTTGATACAGAATCCCAACGGCATACGCACCGAGAGAGAGATCTGGGACAAGAAGGGGAACCGGTTTGTATTTATTGATCACGCCATACCCTTCAGAGACGACAAAGGGGTTTTGAAATGGTTTGATGGAATCATGGTGGACATTACCGAAGTCAAGAGGCTTCAGGAAGAGGCTCTGCGAGGAGAGGAGATCCGGGTCCTGGGGGAAATTTCGGAACGATTTGCCCACGAAATGAGAAATCCTCTTGCAACCGCCGGGGGTTTTGCCAGGCGATTGAGAGACTCCATTAAAGGAGATGATCCTCATGAAAAGATGGCCCAGATCATTCTGGATGAGGTGGGCAGGCTCGAAAACATTCTCAATGTTCTTCTTTCTACAATCAAACCATTTGTTCTCCGCATGTCGGAAGTCGATCCGCAGACTGTTCTGAGGACATCTCTTGAGGAAATCAGGGAACAGGCCGATTCCAGAAAAATTGCGCTTTCAGCGTCGCTGTTGGAAAACAGAATTCCGGTTTCCGGAGACAAAGATTTTCTGAAGAGGGCTTTTGTCAGTATTTTGAGAAACGCCGTCTTTTCCATGTCTGAAGGCGGCCGTCTGTCCGTGTCCACGTCCCTTGAAGGAGACAACCTGGTTGTTTGGCTCCGATATCCTGTGAAAGGCGTGGCTGAGGACGATGTGACCCAGTTTTTTATCCCTCGGCTTACCGGTGATCCGGGAACCAATGTGCACGATCTTCCTCTTTCAAAGGTGATCATGCACAGGCATGGCGGAAGGATACAAGTGAAGAGGGATGGTGAAGATATGGTGGTTACAATAGAGTTGCCGGTTTTGAAAGCCCGGGGAGATGACAGCCGGAAGTGTGGTTCCCCGGGTTCTGAATATTAAGGTTGTACAGATTTCAAAATAATGGTTTTAGGGACACAGATTCACGCAGATAGGCGCAGACTGTTGTCGAAAATTCAAAATCAGCGTTCATCAGCGTCCAAATTCTTTTTCTCAACCGGTTTCGGGAGGTGCCGCAGCGATGATACGTTTCCTCTGTTTAAATGCGTTTATCGCAAGTTATTCCATTATGTTTTGCCTTTGGGCAATCCTGCTGTCTCTTTTCCACTGTAGCGCCAGGCGTGTCCACTTTTGGGTTGCCGTGCCATGGGCAAAGGGGATTTTGCGGGTCTGCGGAATAAGAGTCGACGTCTCTGGAAAAGAGAATGTGGACCCTGATGTTCCGCGTGTATATATGGTCAACCACCAGAGCTATTTTGATGTCTTTGTGGTTCTGGCCTGTCTTCCGCTGGATTTTAAGTTCCTGCTGAAGGAGGAACTCATGCGTATTCCGCTTCTTGGACCTGCAATGAAACGTGCCGGATATATCGGAATAGAGCGGGATGATCCCCGGAAGGCTATTAAAAGCATGAATCTCGCCGCTCAACGGATAAAGGGGGGGGCCTCCGTGCTTATTTTTCCTGAAGGAACGAGGAGTTTGGACGGCAATTTGGGTTCATTTAAGAAAGGTGGATTCAACTTGGCACTGAAGTCAGGTTGTGATATCGTTCCCGTTACCATTTCAGGCACGGCGCGTATCGTTCCGAAAGGGAGCCTCAAAATAGAAAAAGGCAACGTGGGGTTTTTTATAAGCAGGCCTATTCCCCTTGCAGGGTATAGCAGAAGGAACGTTGCACAATTAATGGATGAGGTTCGTGCATCCATGCTTGCATCTAAGGAAAAATAGGATACTACAGGGTTTTAAAATACAAAGAAATCCGGACTTTGGGTTTGAGGGAATATGGGAAAAACCTTTTGTGCTTTGTGGTTAGGCGTTATTTTTTGTATTTGTTCCATGGGGGCCGAGGCCTATGTAATGCCTCCGGAACAACTGATCAATTATATGCAGGACAAATTCGGTGTTTTCAAGAGCTTGATTATCGCGCAGAAAACCGTGGTGATCGATCCGCAGGATGGAAGGGAATCCAATTCCTTTGAGGAGAAGATCTGGATTAAGACGCCCGGGTTTTATAAATCCCAGGTAATTTCCGGCCAGGGGAATAGCGCGGCGGCCGCCGATGAATCCTTTTCCAATTCATTCAGGCAGCTTCTGATGGTGAACAGCAGACAGTATCTCTTGATGCTTTTAGCGAAATTTGGAATAGATCTTGAGTCTTCAAGCTATACGAGGCTTGACGGGGTTATCGCTTATTCCATAGGGGCTCGCGAACCCGGCAGCGCCAGACTTCTTCTTGATAAAAAAACGTTTTTTCCAATGCTTCTGGAATATGAAGTGCCCCAGATTTCCGGACTAAAGAAAGTCTCCATTCGATTTGAAGACTATCGGGAAATTTTGGGTGGCTGGTATCCGTTCAAGATTATCTATTTGGAGGGGGGAAAAGTTCATGAACAGAGCACCGTTCTTGATCTGCAGGCCAATATGCCTTTGAGTTCGGGTCTGTTCAGGCAGGAAGCGGTCGCGGAAAAGTCGCGTGAAAACGATATCCGGGTGGACGATGAACATTTGGAGGAAGCGATCAAGGCATTGAAAGATAAATACAGGTAAATCTGATGGAGGAAGATGCCCTTTTTGAATATGCTTTAACGAGCGAAGAGGATATCAGACGGGAGAAAGAAAAGGCCCGTCGATTGCGACGTACGCAGTGGTGGTACAACCGGTTGAGCTCGGGGATCTGTTATTACTGCCGACGTCAGGTGGGAAGGGCCGACCTTACGATGGATCACATTGTCCCGCTCAGCAGGGGTGGAAAAAGCAGGAAGGGGAATCTTGTCCCCGCATGCAAGGAGTGCAACAACAATAAAAAGTATCTGTTGCCGCTTGAATGGGAGGTGTATCTGGAGAAGTTAAATGCCGGATTCAATGGGAGTTGAGAATTGACGGATGAACTTCGACAGCCATTTCCATCTTTTTTCCGCGATTTGCAACCGGTCTGATCCTGTCTGAGGCCCGTCCGGAATTGATTGCTATTTCAAGAAAATCAGAACTTCCCACAAGCGCCAGAAAATTTCCTTTGGGGACCTCGGAATAGGTCCTATGCACACCTTTGATGGATAGACCCCCTACTTCGATCACAAGATCTCTCCTATCTGCAAAATGGCTCATCTCACTTGAATGAATATTGGTTATGAGGTTCCCGAAGTGGTCTNCGTATACCACCTGACCGTGCAGGGATGCTCCTTTTCTATGGACGGATGGGGTTTCAAGGTGTGCCGGATCGTGGATGGGGGCGCCCATTTCCAATGGTGCGATTCCCGAAAGCAGGTGGGCTGCCGCCGGGGCAAAAAGATCCCGTCCGTGGAAGGTGCTGGAAGGTTTCGGCAGGAAAAATTTATCG
>DUZB01000174.1 GCA_013349725.1 Deltaproteobacteria bacterium
CGTTCAAGCGGCGCATCCTTTCGCTTCCGCCCAGGTTGGGACTTCCGGAGTACTATGCGGTGGAGGGGTTGCCGAAAAGCGCTGACGAACAGCAGATCGCGGATGCCCTTTTCGGGGAAAACATCCTTCTTTTCAGCCTCCCCGTATACCGCGCCGGAACAGTGCCCACGCGCCCCGGAGAAATCCCTTTGCCGTTTATGGCCATGGGCCTGGACCAGGGCAGAGCGTTTCCCCTGCTGCTCCTGTCCGGCCGGATCGAACAGGTTTCGCTGGTCATGTTGCCCGACGCACCGTTAAAGGATGCCTATGAGCTGGGACACCTCTTCTCCCTCCTGGGAGTGCCAACCCTTTTGCTCCCGGCAAATTCAGACAAAGACACGCCGCCTGTGGATCCGTTTTTGGCGGCACTTGAAAACGCTTCGGTAAATCAGGCGCTCCTGCTATCCCGGGATCGGGGCAAAACCGCGGGGAAAGTCCAGGGGCCTCCCCTTTCCGGAACCCCGAACGACTGGATGCTTCTGGGCTACTGGGGCATGACGCCCCGGGAGGCCACGGAATTTGCCAAGAAGCATTTTACCAGATACGTCAAGAACGGGGTAACGGCGTTCAATGAAAAGAACCCCTTGAAAGCGCTTGCCCTTTTCGAAAATGCCCTGAATATTGCCAATGAAATAAGTATGTTTAAGCAATACATTCCCAAACTCCATGAGTATTCCAGGGAAAGCGCCTTTGCGGCCGGAGAGTTCTCGATAGCGGATTTTCATGCCCGCAAACTCGTTGAGATCCTGGGCGTTGAAAAGCCCGACAGCAAAGAATATGCCCAGGCGCAGATCAAACGGGGACTGATCCTGGCCCGGATGGAGAAATTCAACGACTCGATCCCCGCCCTGGAAGAAGGCCTTGAAATAGTGGCGGCCCTGGAACTGGAAGATGAGCAGATTTCCGCTCTGAACGATCTGGCCATCGTCCTCGAAAATGCCACGGATTACGACAAGGCGCTCCTGCAATTTGAATCCGCAGCCACCTTGAGCAGGACATTGAACAAACAGGAGCTTCTGGCAAGGCAGTATATGAGAATCGGCCGCATATACGATCTTCGTCTGAGCAGCTATCCCAGGGCAAGAGAGAATTACCTGAAGGCCTATGCTATTTATGAAAATCTGGGCCAGAAAGACAACATGGCCCAGGCCCTCCTTGACGCGGGACGGTGTTCGCGACTGCTGGGAAATTTTCAGGAAGCGGACAAGGCCTACGGCGATGCCCTGGTCCTGTTGGAAAATCCGAACCCGTCCCTGATACGAACAGATATCCTGATGGAAAAGGCCAACAACGCCTGGTATCAGGGCCGTTACCAGGAAGCCTTTGAGCTGCAGGGACAAGTCATTGATCTGGCTGAAAAAAATACGTGGCTCCTTGAAAAAGTCATGGCACTGAACACTTCCGGGCTCACCTGGTGGACGCTGGGGGACCATAAGCGGGCGCTTCGCGAGCTCGAAAACGCCCTTGAGACCTCCCGTACTCTCCAGGTCCGCCGGGATGAGACGGCAACGACCCTCAATAACATGGGCCTTGTTTACAGGGACATGGGAGAATTCCCGAAGGCCCTGGATACCCTGAACCAGGCCCTTGCCATCGACCGGGATATCAAGTCCAGATGGGCCATAGCCTACGACCTGAAAAACCTGGGGCTCACCTACCTGCAGATGGAACAGCCTCAAAAGGCCCTGCCCCTTTTCCAGGAAGCCCTGAAAACGGCAACCGACATCGGCAATCGGATCAACGAGGCGAAGATTCTACTTGGATACGGCGAGACCCTTTTTCTCCTGGACCGCAAGGAAGAGGCAGAGGCCCTTTTTCAAAAGGCCCTCGAACTCTCCCGTTCCATGGCGCTGCGCGAGACCCAGTGGCGGTCGCTTTACTGGCTGGCTCGCCTCAGGCTGAAACAGGAAAGAAAACCGGAGGCAAAAGACCTGCTGAAACAGGCAGTGGAGCTCATTGAAGAGATGCGGGCGGAAATCAAAGTGGATCAGCTTAAAGACGGATTCATCACCAACAAGATGGCCGTTTATGAGGCATTGATTTCCCTGCTTCTAAGCATGGAACCGTCCGCAACCTCCGAAGGAGATCAAAATCCCATTGCGGAAGCATTCGACGTGGCAGAACGTTCCAGGGCCCGCAACCTTATAGACCTTCTGGGCAACCAGCGTCTTAATCTGAAAAACGCGGTGGATCAGGATCTGTATGACCGGCAGAAATTTCTGAAATCCAGGATACAGGAGCAGGAAATGCTGTTAGCGACCTCAGCTGTTGAGGCGGAACAAACCGTCTATCGGCAGGCGCTCACTAAACTTCAGGATGAGTATAACGACCTCATGCTGAACATCCAAACCAAAAATCCCGAATTAGCGACGATCGTATCCGTAAGCCCTATCAATCTTAAACAGGTACAAAAACTCCTGGCGCCGGGTGTGAGCCTCCTGGCGTATTACACACTGCCCGATGAAATCCTCTGCTGGCTTGTCACGGCCGGTTCCATCAAACTGTTCCGCACGCCTCTGGGAAGGGATACGCTGGCAAAAACGGTCCTCGATTTCAGGCGGATGCTTCAGAATCTGGAACCACTGGAAAAATCCTCCATGGAGCTGCATACGTGGCTCTTGTCGAAGGTCACGCCGGACCTTGGGGACTGCCGAATCCTGGGAATTGTTCCCCACGGGATTTTGCATTATCTCTCCTTTGCCACCCTGTTTGATGGAAAAGACTACCTGGTGGATCGTTTTCCTCTTTTCTATCTTCCAAGCGCAGGCGTCCTTCCCTACACCCTCGAAAGACGGAAGGCCGGGAAGAACAAACAAGTGCTGGCCATAGGGAATCCCGACCTGAAAAATCCTGCCCTGGATCTTCCCTTTGCAGAAAAGGAAATATTCACCATCGGCTGGAACTTTCCGGAAATCACCCTGCTCACGCGCGAAAAGGCGACGGAGAGCTGGGTCGTGAAGAACATTTCCAAATTCGGGATCATCCACCTCGCTTCTCACGGTGAATTCGATCCGGTGAATCCGCTCTTTTCGGCTGTGAAGCTGGCTCCCGATGGGAACAACGACGGCGATCTTGAGGCGGCCGAGACGTTCGGCCTTCAAATTGAGGCCGACCTGGTGGTATTGAGCGCCTGCCAGACCGGATTAGGCAAAATTACAAGCGGGGATGACGTCATCGGAATGAATCGCTCCTTCCTGTACGCGGGTACCCATGCCATCATATCCAGTCTGTGGCGGGTGAGCGACATCTCGACCGCCATGTTGATCAAACAGTTTTACCGATCCTACAGGGCCATGAATAAGGCCGAGAGCCTGCAGAGGGCCATGCTGCATGTAAAACAGCGGTATCCACATCCCGGATATTGGGGGGCCTTTCTTCTCGTGGGAGACTATGAATAATTTGCGATTGTTGATTGGTGATTGACGATTGAAAGCGGAAGATTTATGATTGATGATCTTGTAAAAAATCCCCAAGGCCGTCATTCCCGCGAACGCGGGAATCTATAAGGCGTTAATATTCCTGGATTCCCGCGTTCGCGGGAATGACGAAAAAGGTTGAATCTCACCTGGTTCCCACGCTGGAGCATGGGAACGAGAGAACCGGCAACCGGCAACCGTAAACTGGAAACGAAGTTTAACAAGGGGTGACCGAAATGAAAACACGATATCTTATAACCATCTTATGCGCGTGCTTCTGCCTTTTTTCGGTGGCGGTCCTCGCCGCGGAGACCCTCTGGGTAACCTCGGATAACGCCCAGCTCAAGAAAGATGCGAGCGCATCGTCCGAAACGATCACGACCGTTCCCATCGGTGTCGAGGTAAAGGTTCTGAACTCGGAAAAACGCTGGCATCAAATCCAGATTCCGTCAGGACAACAGGGATGGATGTACCGCGGACGTCTCTCCGATACCCCTCCGGAAAAGGCCCCTGAAGGAGGGTCCGGCGATCTGTTCGGCGCCCTGACCGCAAGCAATATCAAGGCGGATGAGGCAAGTACCGGTCGCAGCATAAGGGGGCTGTCTGAAGAAACGGAAGAATACGCAAAAAACAAAAAGACGCCCCAGGCGACCAAACAAGCCCTTGATCAGGTTCTTGCCCTGCAGGTTTCGGAAAAAGAGCTCCAGGACTTCCTGAAGAAAGGAAAAATCGGAGAGTATGCACCATGAACTGCTTGAGGAAAAGCATTCGGACGCGGATGAACGCTGATTATCGCTGATTTGTTTTATTTATAATTCTCTGCGCCTATCTGCGAAGATCTGCGTCCCAGAGATATCAAATGGAGGAAAACAGATGAAAAAGGGAAAAATCCTCATGTGGGCCATTCTTGGTTTCACATTGGCCGCAGGGCCCCAGGGAAATGCTTATGCAGCGTCTTTGAACAGGGCAGAGAAACCCGTGCAGTTAGCGGGCCTCTTTGACAAACTGCTGGATCCCAACTCAAAGGAAAACAAGATCCTCCAGGGCGCCACATCGATCCTGAGCTCCACCGGAGAGATCGATTACAAATCGGAACGCACCATCGGGGAGAGCCTGGCCCTCGAAGGCTTCGGTCGTTACGGAATGCCTGTCAATAATTCCTCTTTACAAAGATATGTGAACCTGGTGGGAATGGCGGTGGCAAGAAATTCCATTCGACCCGAAATCCCTTATTCTTTTGTAGTGGTGGACAGCCCCCTCCAGAACGCCTTCGCCTGCCCGGGTGGAATCATTTTCCTCAGCTCAGGCCTGCTCAACACCATCGAAACCGAAGCACAGCTGGCAGGAATTCTGGCCCACG
>DUZB01000235.1 GCA_013349725.1 Deltaproteobacteria bacterium
GAAAGTTTTTTCATCGACCATGGCACGGGCGTGGTTGTGGGCGCCACCACGGTTATCGGAGATCGGGTCAGGCTCTATCAGGGGGTTACCCTTGGGGCCTTGTCCATTCGAAAAGAAGAGGTGAAGCAGTTGAGCACTGTAAAACGGCACCCGACTATCGAAGACGATGTGGTGATCTACGCGGGTTCCACTATATTAGGGGGAGATACGGTCATCGGCGCCCGTTCCGTGATTGGAGGGAATGTCTGGATTACCAAGTCTGTTCCCCCGGATACCCTGGTCTTTGCCAAATCGCCTGAGCTTATTTTTAAGGAGAAAAGGAGGGAAACCGATGCCTGACGGAACAGAGCATGGTGCAAAGCGGATATATGACTGTGCGACAAAGACCATAGGTTGCACTCCTCTGGTCAGGTTGAATTGGATCTCACAAGGTATTCCTGCTTCTATCGTGGTCAAGCTGGAGTTCAGGAATCCGCTGGGGAGCGTGAAGGATCGTATCGGTCTTGCCATGATTGAATCGGCTGAAAAGGCGGGAAAGATAGGAAAAGGCACCGTGATTGTGGAGCCGACCAGTGGAAACACCGGCATCGCCCTGGCTTTTGTGTGCGCGGAAAAAAAATATCCGCTGGTCCTTACCATGCCCGACACCATGAGCATCGAGCGACGGAAGCTCCTGAAACATCTTGGGGCACAGCTGGTCTTGACTCCCGGGGCGGAAGGAATGAAAGGGGCCATCAAGAGGGCCATGGAAATCCAGTCGGAAACATCGGGGTCCTATATGCCGAACCAGTTTTCCAATCCGGCCAATCCGGAAATACACAGGAAGACCACCGCCGAGGAGATATGGGCGGATACCGAAGGGACGGTGGATATTCTGGTTGCAGGGGTGGGCACAGGAGGGACGATTACGGGCGTTTCGGAAGTGATCAAAGCCCGAAAACCCTCTTTTAAGGCCATTGCGGTGGAGCCGCGGGATTCCCCTGTGCTTTCCGGCGGAAAACCGGGACCCCATAAAATACAGGGTATCGGGGCAGGTTTTGTTCCGGAGGTGTTGAACATCGGGATTATTGACGAAGTCGTGCCAGTATCCAACGAGCAGGCATTTGAAACCGCAAGGAAAATGGCAAAGATGGAAGGAATACTCTGCGGAATTTCTTCCGGGGCGGCGGTTTGGGCAGCTATGGAGGTGGGAAAGAAGTCCGAAAACCAGGGAAAAACGATTATAGTGATTTTACCCAGCACGGGAGAGCGATACCTGAGCACTCCGCTTTTTCTTGAATAGTGGGATGTTGCCGCGCATAAAGAGCATAATACCATGAAGGACATGAAGAGCATGAAGAAAAAAAAGGCTCTGGAGAGTTGTCCTATAGACCCTTCATGCTCTTCATGTCCTTCATGGTAGATTCTGTAATCCCGACCTTTTCAGCCTGGTTCTTCATTTGGCCATGCAAGCCTTTACGAAGCCGTAGAAGAGGGGGGCGGGGAGTTCCATCCTTGACTTGAGTTCGGGGTGTGCCTGGGTAGCCACAAAGAATTTCAGCAACGGCAATTCAATGAACTCCACCAGTCTCCCGTTCAGGGAAAGTCCTGAAAAAACCAATCCTTTATCCTGCAGAATGTCATGGTAATCGGGGTTTACCTCATACCGGTGACGGTGTCTTTCCGAAACCTCTTTTTTTCCATATAATCCATGGACAACGGACCCCTCCCGTAAAAGGGCCGGATAGGCGCCAAGTCTCATGGTTCCACCCTTTTCCGTGATCTCCTTCTGTTCCGGAAGAATATCGATGACCGGATGTGGAGTGTCAGCGTCCATTTCTGAGGAGTTCGCGCCAGTGAGCCCGCATACATCCCTGGCAAATTCAATGACGGCAAGCTGGAGCCCTAAACAAAGGCCCAGGAAGGGAATATCCCGTTCTCTTGCCAGCCGGATAACCTCAATTTTGCCCTCCGTTCCCCTTGAACCAAATCCACCCGGTACAACAAGCCCGTCTACCTGTTCCAGGAAAGAGCTGTCGCGTAACTCTGTTGTTTCCACCCATTCCAGATTTATTTTACATCCTAAGTGGGCGGTGCAGTGATTGAAACTTTCAATGATGGAGGCATAAGAATCTTCCAGTTTGGTATATTTTCCGCACATGGCCACCGTGATCTCTCTCTTGGGGTTCTTTATGTTTTCCACCAGTTTTTTCCATTTTCTGAGATCAGGAGGGCTGTAGATATTCAGTTTTTTGTGGATAATTTCCGGAAGACCCTCTTTTTCGAAAACAATCGGGATTTCATAAATATCTTCCACATCGAGGCCTGTAATGACAGCATCGGGGCTTACGTCGCAGAAATTGGAGATCTTTGTCTTAATCTCTTTGGTGAGATACTCCGAACACCTTCCAATAATGATGTCCGGAAAGATTCCTCTCTGTTTGAGCAGGTTCACGCTTTGTTGCGTCGGTTTCGATTTCTGTTCGTTTACTCCGTAGGGAATCGGTACGTAGGTGAGATGGATGTAGAGGATATTCCCTCGCCCCACGTCCTCTTTCATCTGGCGCATGGCTTCGAGAAAAA
Source organism: Deltaproteobacteria bacterium (assembly GCA_013349725.1). Next base: position 2,563 of record DUZB01000235.1, read on the forward strand.
GTTCGTTTTCGATGTCCCCTACGGTTCCCCCGATTTCAATGATGACCAGCTCGGCTTCTTCTTCTTTTGCCGTCTGAAAGATGTGGCTTTTTATGGTGTCGGTCACATGGGGAATATATTGGACGGTTTTTCCTAAGTAATCCCCTCTTCTTTCTTTTTTTCTCACCATATCGAATACTTTTCCCATGGTGAGATTCCATTTGGTCTTGCAGGTGACTCCTAAAAAACGTTCGTAGTGGCCAAAGTCCATATCCACTTCCCCACCGTCATCCAGCACAAAGACTTCCCCGTGCTCAAAAGGGTTCATCGTGCCGGGATCCACGTTCAGATACCCGTCACATTTTATGGGGACAATTTTCAGTTTTGAAGATAGGAGATGCCCAATGGAGGCGGCAGCAATTCCTTTGCCGAGACCCGAGAGCACTCCTCCTGTTACCGTGATGTATTTTGTAGGCATAATGGTATGTAGGTTCCAGAAAAGTTGATGTTTACAGGACGGGTTAAAAACTATTCCCGTTTATTTTTTTAGTCAAGGGATAAAACCTCCATGTCTGAAGGTTTTAACATGGCAACTGTTCCAAATCGACCGGTGCGGCCTTCTCCTCTATAAGAAAAAAATTGATCTGTTGTGCATCTCGTGCAGATACCGGCCACTTCGATATGTTTTTTCTTCAAGCCGCTGATTTGCAGTTGCCTGACGCTTATAGCCCAAAGATTGAAATGGTTCTCCTCGGTCATGAATTCGCGGAAATGCGTCGGGAACAGTTTCCGGTATCCTTTGAACTCTGCGCAGCATGGGCCAAGCGATGGGCCGATTGCGGCCCTCAAGGTATCTGTTTTCGTGCCAAAGAGAGATTGCATTTTCGTTACAACATGGGAAAGGATATTCTGCACCTGGCCTCTCCAGCCACAATGAACGGTTGCAACCACCTTTTTTTCCGGATCATAAAGGATGACCCCCTGACAATCTGCCTGCATGACCATGATTGCCATACCGGGAATATTCGTTATAATTGCATCGCCCTCCGCGGTCTTTTCTTTCTCAAAGGTATTTCCCAGCCCTGCAACAAGAACATCGCGGCCGTGGACTTGTCTCGTATATAATAGATGCTTTGCGCGGGTGACGGACTTCAGTAAGGCAAGATTGGCTGTAACATCTTTGTTGGCATCCCCGACGTTGGGGCTGATATTCAGACTTTTGTAAGGAGGATTGCTCTGACCGCCATGTCGTGTAAAAGTCGCGTGAAAAAGTTCCGGGAATCCGGAAAAGATCGGATATTGGAGAGTTTGTAATTCTTCTCTATTCGATGGCAAACGGTTTTTTTTCGCAGAAGAGGCCTGCAGGGAAATGGACCAGTGAGCAGTTGTTGAATCGGTTGGTTTTTCGAAAAAATATCCTTGGCCGTGCATCTTTATTTGAATGACAAAATGGACGTCCTTGCCGTCCGGAGAGATGATGTAGATACCATCACGACACAGACTTTCTCACTTACCGCTGCTTCCTTCCGGACCTGACGGGGTTTGCAAGTGCCTGTTACGTGAGGTCCACACAGTCTCCGGGTTCGACAGAGGGGCCGCCGCAAATCGAGCATCGCATGAAGATTTTCAACCCCGCGTAAGCGGATTTCGGGTTACAGGGCACCGCTAACTCCCCGTCTAGCACGACCAAGGTCCTATATTTATTATATATCAACCCTTTCTTTAAGCTCTTTGCCCACTTTGAAAAAGGGGAGTTTTTTCTTCCCGACTTTTATGATTTCACCGGTTTTAGGATTGCGGCCCTTATAGCCGTCATAATTTTTGATTTTGAAGCTGCCGAGTCCTCTGACTTCCACTCTTTCCCCTTTGATAAGGGCAGCTTCCATCTCTCCAAAAACGGTGTTCACCACCTCTTCCGCCTTCTTAAGGGGTAAATGTTCCTCGTTGGCAAGAGCTTCGACTAACTGAGATTTGTTCATTGTTGCCCCCACTGCTGGTTCATTAAGTAAGTTGTTGAAATCAGGTTGCTCATTTCCGTCGAAAATAATGGATCAGAGGCTGTAAGTCAAGCGCAAATTGGAAAAAAAAGAGTGCAGAATAAAAAAACGGGTGAATTTGGAAACCCTGGGGATTTACATCCTTTCTATCCTGCGCTATATATCATACGGATTTGAAATGCTATCCGGCTTCCGTTTTCTCGGAATTTATCAGAGGGTGAGGCGTTATGGGAAATGTGATTACAATTGATGGTCCTTCCG
>DUZB01000232.1 GCA_013349725.1 Deltaproteobacteria bacterium
AACAAGGACGTGATTATTTTACTGCGCATTCAGCTTGAAAGACAGAATAAGACTCTTTTCCCCAGCCTCAGGGAGTATGCATCTTTTTTCGGGTTAAACAGGGACGTGATGGGAGGCGCCAGGAAGGACGTTATCATTATGCATCCAGGTCCTATGAACAGAGGCGTTGAGATAACTTCTGATGTGGCGGATGGGCCTTGTTCAGTTATTCTCGACCAGGTTGAAAACGGAGTGGCCATACGAATGGCACTGCTGTATCTTTTGATAGGAGGTGCAAAAGGTGGTAACGTTAATTGAGGGGGGGAATCTGGTCGACCCTGTGAATTTGACAGTGGAACGATATGATATTCTTGTAAAAAATGGTATTATCCTGAAAATCATTCCGCCAGGTGCAATAAGAACAGGCGACCGGCTGAAGGTAATCGATGCTTCCGGCAAGATTGTCGCTCCGGGCCTGATTGATATGCATACCCATTTGCGCGAACCGGGAGAAGAATACAAGGAGACCATCGCCACAGGCGCGAGGGCCGCTTCAGCCGGGGGGTTTACGGCCGTTGCATGTATGCCCAATACCCATCCTCCAAACGATTGTCGTTCCGTCACCGAATTTATTCTTAAGCAGGCTGAAAGAGCTGCGTCTGTAAGGGTTTACCCTATCGCAGCCATTACAATGGGCCAGAAAGGCGAATGCCTCACTGATTTTGGAGATTTGCGAGAGGCCGGCGCCGTTGGAGTTTCGGATGATGGTTTTCCTGTGGCAGACAGCGAACTGATGAGAAGGGCGCTTGAGTATAGTTTTTACCATGGTTTGATTCCCATCTCCCATTGTGAAGATCGAAGCCTTTCCAGAGAGGGGGTTATGCATGAGGGGGCTGTTTCTACCAGGATCGGGCTTCCGGGGATTCCGGGCGCCGGCGAGAGTATCATGGTGTATCGTGAGATTGCTCTTGCAGGACTGACCGGAAGGCCTGTCCACATTGCTCATGTAAGTACTGCGGCATCGGTTGAACTGATAAGAAGGGCAAAGAATGAAGGAATTCCGGTAACGGCCGAAACGGCGCCCCACTATTTCAGCCTGACCCACGAAGCGGTTACAGGATATAATACGCTCGCCAAAGTGAACCCTCCACTGAGGACATCTTATGATGTGGAGGCAGTAAGGAAAGGTTTGACGGAAGGGGTTATCGACGTCATTGCAACGGACCACGCCCCACATTCCCATCTGGAAAAAGATGTGGAATTTGACAAGGCTGCCTTCGGGATGGTCGGTTTTCAAACAGCTCTGCCGTTGACTCTTCAACTTGTGAGAGAGGGGGTTATGAGTATGCCCGAAGCCGTGGCAAAACTTACCTCCAACAGTGCCCGGATTCTTGGTGTTCGTGGTGGCCGTCTGGTTGAAGGAGAAACCGCCGATTTGACCATTATTGATCCGGAATATGCGTATCTATTTGAGGAAAAGCATATCGTGTCGAAAAGCCGGAATTCTCCGTTTATAGGAATGAATCTCAAGGGAATTGCCGAATTGACCATGGTTGGAGGGAAAATTGTCTGGAAAAGACCCGTATAAAATCCTTATTGTGGATGATGAATTAAGCATGCGAGAGTTCCTTGAAATCATGCTGACAAAAGAAGGATACCAGGTCGTTACGGCGGAAAGTGGTGAAAGGGCTTGTGATATCCTTGATCATGAAGATTTCCAGCTTGTTGTCACGGATATCCGTATGGATGGCATGGATGGAATAGGGGTTTTGAAAAAGGTCAAGGCCATCAATTCCGACACTCCCGTTGTGATGATTTCGGCATTCTCCTCTGCGGAAAATGCGGTGGAGGCCATGAGGGAAGGCGCTTTCGATTACGTTCCGAAGCCTTTCAAGGTGAAGGACCTTAAGCGGGTGGTAAAAGAAGCCCTGAAGTCGGCGATGGCGCCGAGGCAGGAAGAAACGGTATCGGAGAAAAAGCTTCATTTCGGCAACCTCATCGGGGAAAGCCCCCAGATGAAAAAAGTATATGACCTGATCAGAAGGGTTGCGCCTTCCAGAACAAATATCCTGATATATGGGGAAAGTGGGACCGGAAAAGAACTGGTGGCGAAAGCCATACACCGCCAGAGCGGCAGGAGGGAACTGCCCATTGTCGTGATAAACTGTGCCGGCATCCCGGAGACGCTCATCGAGAGCGAGCTTTTCGGGTATAAGAAGGGGGCATTTACAGGGGCCCATGCGGATAAGGAAGGGTTGTTTGACGTGGCGGATGGAGGAACGGTTTTTCTTGATGAAGTAGGTGAGCTTTCTCCAGTTATCCAGGTGAAACTTTTGCGAGTGATTCAGGACAGGACATTCACTGCGGTCGGGGGAACCGAAATGAAAAAAGTGGATGTTCGTTTCATCTCGGCAACCAACAAGAACCTTGAGGATGAGGTGATCGAAGGCAATTTCAGGGAGGACCTGTATTTCAGGTTAAATGTTATCCCCATAAGCCTTCCTCCTTTACGGGAGCGGGAGAATGATCTGCCTCTGCTGGCCGATTATTTCCTGGAAAAATTTTCAAGGGAAATGGGAAAAAATATCCGGAAGATATCCGCTTATGCCATGGATATTCTGGGCGGATACTCATTCCCGGGCAATGTAAGGGAACTGGAAAATATCATTGAAAGGAGCGTTGCTCTCGAGACATCCAATATTGTTCTTCCCGAAAGTCTCACCCTCTCCCATGCGAGATCCGGGGTGGGCTCAAGGACCCGGAGACATCTGGATCTATCGCCGGAAGGTATCCATCTTGATGAAGTTCTGGCTGAAATTGAGAAAGAGTATCTCATCAGAGCGCTTGAAATGGCAGGCGGTTCCAAATCCAAAGCAACCGAGCTTCTCGAAATAAGTATGCGTTCTTTGAGGTATCGCCTGGAAAAACTGGGAATTCCTGTTGGGGATATTTCATCCTGAGCTAACGACGATTCGGGCTTGGTTCTAACTTCGCCCACTTGATCCAATTAGTCGAGAGTACGTTCAGAAGGTCATAATCTTAATCGTAATCATAATCTTACTCTTTAGGGCCTATTTTAGAGCTGCCCGATTAAGATTACGATTAAGATTATGAGTAAGAAAATAAATCTAATGGACCACGATAGAACCAAGCCCGACGATTTAAACCCAACTATCAGGAATGAAAATGAAAAACATGAGAAGACAGATTGGAATACATATATGGTTTGCTTCCTGGCCTTTTATTTTTCTATTTGTCCTTTCGTGTTCCATTGCTTTTGGGGAAAAAGAGACAGCCGGTTCGGTTCCATCTCTCATCTCCTCGCTCAGAAACGCCGTTCCAGAAGATTTTTGTGGAGAACCGGCGCCATGGAAGAATCCGGAGGTCAGGGAACGCTTTGAAAAAGAATTTCTTCTCTCTGTCTGGAACAGTCCCCAGGTCCTCCTGTGGATAAAACGTTCCACAAGATACCTGCCCTATATTGAAAAAATGCTGAAACAGAATGGTCTGCCGGATGATCTCAAATACGTTGCTGTGGCCGAGAGTGGCCTAAGGCCCCACGCAGGGTCTAACAAGGGTGCGATGGGGTTCTGGCAGTTTATGGCGCCTACTGGTAGGAAATACGGTCTGACTATCGACCAGAACAAAGATGAGAGACGAAACGCCTTTCGTTCCACCGATGCCGCTATCAAGTATTTCAAGGATCTGCATGAGGAGTTCGGTTCCTGGACGTTGGCTGCCGCTGCCTATAATATGGGGGAAAAAGGCCTTATGGCGGAGATCCTTGAGCAGGGAACCAAAGACTACTACAATCTTTACCTTCCCCTTGAAACACAGCGATTTTTGTTCCGAATACTTTCCATCAAAATGATTCTTCAAAACCCTGAAAAATTTGGGTTTTATCTGAAAAAGGAGGATTACTATGCGCCTTTCGTATTCGACAAGGTGCATATAAAAACAGAAAATGAAATTCCTTTGCGCATCATCGCCCGGGCGGCAAAGTGTCCTTTCAAGGAAATAAAGGATTTGAATCCCGAAATCAGGGGACATTATCTGAATGCGGGAGACCATGAAATTCTTGTCCCCAAGGGCAGCGCAAAGGGTTTCGAGAAACGGTATTCCTTGCTTCTCAAGAACCTTTCATCAGAAGAAAATGAGCGGATCTACATTATAGAAAAAGGAGACAGCCTCTCGTCAATTGCCGCCCGGTTTAATGTTCCCACTGCTGCGCTGGTCATCTGGAACCGGATTGATGTAAAGAGCCCCATTCATCCCGGGCAGCGCATTGTAGTTTCTCCAGGTAAACCTTGAGGAATTGAAAGGAAACAGGATTAGGGATAAAAATGAAATTCATGCCCTGCCTCTGGGGGATTACACGTCTTTTACCTCGGATCGAAGAAATGTGTGGGCAGCAGAGTCGTGTTTAAGACGGGCACTCGAGGCCCTCATGGATCTGGGTAGACACGTTGCAGCCAAAGGTTTTGGAAGAGGAATAACGGAATACAAAGAAATTGCGGCATCCTTCATTAAAGCCGGAAAGTAGTTTACAGTTTGTCTTTTTGCTGTTTAGCAGAGAAACTTGAAACTTGAAATTGGAAATTAGAAAAAGCACAATAGTTCTGATTCATTATCCAGTTTCAAATTTCGAGTTTCCAGTTTCGGCATCCAATTCTCACCGTCGGAACCCTATTTGCAAATCGGTAATACACTCTATTTCCAAAAAAGTGTAAACCGAGAAATGAA
>DUZB01000216.1 GCA_013349725.1 Deltaproteobacteria bacterium
AAGGCGGTCAATATCTTTCAGCCGCTTTTTCACCCCACTCGGGAGCTTGTCCCCACCCGATGTCTTCGTGGCCGCAGGTCCGGAAGATTTTGACGACATGGCTTTAGGTTGGGGTTTTGGGGGCAATTTCTGTTCCGAAGAGGAGGCGCTACTCTCCGTCTTGCCAAGTTTCTTATCCACGTTGGTTCGAATGCGCGTAAATTTCTTTTCGGTCTGCAGAATCTTTTTGTTATCCGGATCTTCCGCCTTCCCCTGTTCGATGAGGACAGCCGCCTCATTCAGCAGGACATCGGCCTCTGCATTTTTCCCGCTGTACATTTTTTTTTCGGCATCGCGGATGATCTTGTCAGCCTGTTTGGCCAGATCGTCCGCCCCGGCAAAGACGTGCCCCGCAGTCAATAAAGACACCGCCAGTAAAACTGCAACAACCATTCGTCCCCATTTTGTGTCCATGTGTTCCCTCCTGTTAAAATACCATTTCAAATGATGTAGTGCCCATCCCTTCAATAAATTGTGAACGTTAGAGGTTTCCTGAGTCGTTTCCTTCTTTTCGATCTTCGCGACCCAGGTGCCTCTGGTTTCTAAAAATACCCGTGAAGAGGCTGAATGTAGCCCCTGCGATAGGCCTGATATGGCTCACCCGAAATATGAGCTGGCTGTGGCCGATGGGCTCCACAGGACGTACCTCCCTGAATTTATTTAGCAAAAGCCCGGCGGCAACAAAACGAATGAGGCCTGACAGGAAAAAGATCGCCGGGAGGGCCGAGATGGGCGTCCATACCCACGGCCCGAGGGCAAAAGAACCCGGAAGGTGATCGGCTGCAATACCCCCGCATACAGACCCGAGCAGGACGCACACCCCATTAACCAAACCCTGGTATGCGACGCACCTGGCCCGCTTAGGGGGGGTAACCGCATCAAACATGAAATTGGCTGCGGAAAGGTTGAATCCTGCCCACACGAATCCGGCGTAAGCCTGGATTCCCATCAGATATCCGAGGTTGTGGGACATGAGCCATAGCATGGGCGCCACGCCGACACCCCAGCCGCAGAGGTTCAGGATCTTTTTATTGCCGAAACGGTCGCTCAATTCTCCCCAGTACCGGAAGGTTAGGAACTGGCTGACGACAGCCACTGCCGTTACGGCGGTAAATTCCAGGTAGCTGAGATGGAGGTCCCGAAGCATGTAAAGGGCAAAATAAGGGCCTGAAAATGAGAGCCCGAAATTGACGGCGGCCACAAAGAAGACAAATTTTGCAAAATTGGAATGGGGCGAACGCCGCAAGAACTGCCTGAAGGTAAATATTTGTTCGGGAGACAGCCTGAATTCCGGATCAGCATAACGCTTTAGCCAATGAACGGAATTCAGGCGAGCGAGAAAAGCCGCCAGAAAAATGATCAGGAAACCTACCGCCGCATGATCCCATCGGGCAAAGAGGTGCAAGACACACCCACCCATGAGAAGCGAGACGAAGGTGCTCATTCCGGCCAACCGGTTGCGGTTCCCGAAAAACCGGCCCCTGAGATGAGGTTCAACCAGATCGCCGATCAGGCTGTTCCATATGGGAACAATGGCTCCGTTGGCGCCTTGATAGAGGAGAACAAACCCCATCAAGAGCCACACAGCCACTTCACCCCTTCCAAAAAGAAATGGGAGAAGGCATATGGGAATCCAGAGAAGCCCCTGAAACAGGGCCCCACCGACAATCACCTGGCGCCGGCTTGGGAAACGGTCCATGCGGATGGCCCCCGTCCACTGCATCACCGCTCCGAATAGTTGCGGAAGGGTGGACAAGATGCCCACCTGGAGGGTTGTGGCCTGAAGAAAGATGCCAAAAGGTCCCAGATAGGTTTCCCCAAAACCCAGCATCACGGAATGGCTCATGCCATCACGAATGGAAGCGCGAAGGGAGGGATCGAGTATCTCCGTTTCGGTCGAGGCGTTGGCTGGGACGGTTTCCAGTGGCATAGGGCTAACTCCACCTGCCCGGAATGGGGGTTCCACAAAATTCACACCGGCCGTCTTTCATGTGGAGCTCCCCGATGGTATATCCGTTACGATCGATCACCACTTTCCGGCAATTGTGACAGGTTGTCTGGGTACCCTCGTGCCCGGGGACATTCCCGAGGTAAACGTAATGTATCCCTTCTTTCAGGGCCAGGGTCCTCAGATTCTCAAGGGTTGAGATCGGTGTGGCCGGGAGCCGGGTCAGTTTGTACTGGGGAAAAAACCTCAGCAGGTGGAGGGGATAATCGGGCCCCAGCTCTTTCAAAATCCAACCGCACATCTGTTTGATCATTTCCGGCTTATCCACATACCCTGGAACCACAAGCGTCGTCATTTCAAACCACACGCCTTCCCCGTGAAGCGTCTTAAACGTATCAAGGACCGGCTGAAGCGTACCGCCGTTCAGGGTCCTGTAGATATCGTTGCTGAACGATTTGAGATTGATGTTGGCGCCATCCAAATATTGTGCAAGACGGAGGAGAGGTTCTCGATTGATGTACCCGTTTGAAACGAGAACATTTCGCAGACCTGCCTCCCTGGCAAGTTTTGCCGTATCTACCATATATTCGTAAAACGAAGTCGGCTCCGAATAGGTGTAAGCGATGGAAGGCACACCTCTATTTTTGGCCTCTTTCACCACCTGGTCGGGGAAGAGTTCCATATGTTCTATCTCTTCAGGTTTCCTCTGGGATATCTCCCAGTTCTGACAGTTCAAGCACCGGAAATTACAGCCGGCGGCAGCGATGGAAAAGATGAGAGACCGAGGGTGGAAATGATTCAGGGGTTTCTTCTCGATGGGGTCCACATGGACCGAGCAGGGGTCTCCGTAGGCAAGGGAGTATAGTTTTCCCGCAATATTCACTTTCGACCGGCAGATGCTTCTGTCGCCGGGATCGAGAACACAGCGGTTAGGGCAGACCTGGCACTGGACTGTTTTTCCATCCGTTGCATAATAAAAACCCTCGATGGACCATTTCCAGGGTTCTTTGGGTGCATCGTTCTTGAAAACCTGGCCCTGGATCGATTTATTGCCGCCGCTTTTTTCGAAAAAGCCGTACCCGGCGCCGGCGCAAAAAAGGGTGGCGACACCCAGGCCTGCCCTCTTCAGGAACTCTTTTCGGGTCATGATATCCGCCATAATCCACCTCTCCCCTGCACGTCCAGACATCGTCAAATCGCTAAGTGGTTGACCTACCGGCCTTAAATCCGACAGCCATACTCGAAAGTTTCATCAGAATCAAAAATCCGGCACCGTATTCCATACCCCAGATAGGGATCAAAGCGGCCCCTGTCGCCAGTGTTCCCACCGCCGCCCCGCACAGATCCGCTGCCAGACATCCCGCTGCAGGGCTTTTGTCCTCCCCGATGATTTCTGTTACAACGGGGAACTGAAACCCGCAGAAAAAAGAAAAGAGAAAACAGAACACGAGAAAAAGGAACGGCGGGGGTTCCGTCTCTGAACCTGACAGCCATAGGATAAAGATAATCAGTAACGAAACCATGGCAACTTCTGAAACAAGGAGCTTCAATCTGCCGGATCGTTGCCATCTTTTCCCCACAAGCGCCCCCGGCAGCAGGCCCAGCAGGGAGGCCGTAATAATTGCACCAATCTGAACGTAGATGTAGCCGTAGAGTACCTGGAAGACAAAGATGATAAGCATCTCTGATCCCATGGCCGTAAAGCCGGTGGTAAAAAGAACATATTCCTCTTTTTTCATAAAGACAAAATACGTCAGGACAAGGACCAGAATACCTGCGATAAAATATGCGGGAGATGAGTCGTGCCTTGCAAACCATTCCTGAAATACGACACTCATGAGCCTGGGTTTAAAATCCCTGTTTGACTCCTCACTTGCTCTCACGGCTTCCCGGACCTGGAGAAGCCTTTCCGGTGTAACATCTCCATGGAAATACCCGTCGATATAGGATGTGGATATTTTCTTCTTTTTGAGCAACGAAGGGATATCCTCGGACAATTTCCTGTTGCTGAAAATAAAATAAACCTGCCGGCCGGGAATGAGTATGGCATTTACGAAATAAGGCCTCGCCGAATTATAAAGGATGGAAAGCTTCTTCCTTCTGATCTCCCCGATATAGTTGGGGGAGTAGTTCATGGAGATGCTGAGAATCCCACCCTCTTTTAAGGCCTTCCCGGCAAATCCGAAAAATTCCCTGGTAAAAAATCGATTGATCTGAAAGGTGTCCGGATCGGGCAGATCGATAATAATAGCATCATAGATTCCCGATCTGCTCCGGACAAACCTTCTTGCATCCATATTGGAGATTTCAAGAAAGGGTACACGGGGTATCACCCCCATTTCCTGCCCCACGGAAGTCAGGGCGGGATCGATCTCCACATAGTCCACATGCCCGGGCTTATGCTTTGCAATCTCTTTTAAGGTTTCTCCGAGACCACCGGATACAAGCAACACGTCCTCCACTTTATCGAGCTGGCTGAGCGGGTAATGAATTTTTTCTTCGCTCTCAACAATGTTGGAATCCGAATAGAGGGGATTCCCTGATTCCCAGAAAGTGAACTGGCCCCCTTCCTGAGAGACCACAATCCGACCATAAGGGGATTCCAGATATCTGACAATATCCCCATATTGGGGAATCAGGGTCTGCTTTTCAAACCCGGCGCTCAGACAAAAAAAAGTGAAGCAGGCGACCGCAATGGCGGCCGCAGACAGAAACCAGTATCTTCC
>DUZB01000230.1 GCA_013349725.1 Deltaproteobacteria bacterium
AATGCCGCCCCGATNGCCCCNTAAACGCCNGTCTCGTCTGCGAAGATCTCCTTTCCGGTAAGGACCTGGATGTGATGAACGACCGCCCTGTTACGGGATACACCGCCCGTGAAGATGATCGGGTTAAACGGCGTATTAGCCACGGAAAGCGTATCCACAATGTTCTTTGCAAGCCCATAACACAGCCCGTCACAGATCTGCTCCAGGGTATATCCTTCCTGCTGGGCATGAACCAGATCGGTTTTGGCAAAAACGGCGCACCTGGATGCAATTTTCGGGATGCTCCCCCGGTTGCTCAAAGCCTTCTCGCTCAACACTTCCGCACTTTGCAGATGAAGACGTCGCGCCTGTTGATCCAGGAAACTGCCTGTCCCGGCCGCACAGGATGTATTGGTTTTGAAACTGCGGTAACGGCCGTTCTCGTCAAAACCGATCAAGCCGAATGCCTCACCACCAACAACCAGGATAGCGCCTATTTTTTCATGAAAATGACGGGCCGCCTCAATCATGGCGACCCGGTTGTCATACCGCCGGTTTGCGTTGATTATCGAAGGGGTTGAAGATGTGGCGGCGATATTACATATTCGCCCCGGATCGAAATCTTTCATGATCCGGGTGAAACCCTCCGCAATATTGCCGTGATGAAAGTCATAGGCGGTTCTAAGGACTTTTTTTTGAGGATTGATTACCGCCACCGAGATGGAAACGGAACCGATGTCTATTCCAAGTATGTCTAAATGATCATCCATTCTATAGGCGCCAGGACGGAACTTTGGACGCAGATGAACGCTGATTTTTGAAGATCTTTTATAGTTGTCTATCTGCGTCTATCTGCGAAAATCCGCGTCCCCCAAAAAACGTTCAAGGTGTATGGTCCGTGTCGTGGTCGAAGACATATCCCACCGATCGGAGGCTCTTAAAATAGATCGGTTTTTTGGGGTTTCGTTCAAAATATTTCCTGAATCTGACGATGAAATTGTCCACGGTCCGGGTTGTGGTTCCCCTGGCATACCCCCAACCGATTTCCAGGAGCTTTCTTCTCGAAAGGGGTCTGCCACGATTGGTAATAAAAAGCTTTAGAAGCTTGGCTTCCTGCTCGGTCAGACTGATTTCACCGAACGGTCCATGAGCTTTCAGGTTCTGAAAATCGATGGTGTTCTCCCCGAACCGGTAGATCCTGGGGAGTGACGAAACACTGTTTCCGGTTACATCCGCCACTTGTGACCAGGCGCCCCGGGTCAAAAGCCGCTCCACCCTGAGCAAAAACTCATCCAAGTTGAAAGGCTTGGCAAGATAATCATCCACACCGTAGGAGAACCCTTTTACCCTGTCATCGGGATCACCTCTGGCCGACAGGATCAAAATCGGAATACGCTCGTCCTCGAGGCGAATATTTCGGAGAACCGACAGCCCGTCAATCCCCGGGAGCATGATGTCCAGGACGATCAGGTCCGGCGCCCATTCCTTCCATTTTTGAAGGGCGGCATTGCCATCCGCCGCGATCATCACGTCATACCCCTTGAGCGTCAGGTTCAATTTCAGGCCTTCGGCCAAGTGTGTCTCATCCTCTACCACCAGGATTCGTGATTTGTCGGGATCACCCATCGCTCCCCTCTTTTCGCTCAGGCCTCAAGGTTTTCAAGGGCAGAATCAAGGAAAAAACAGAGCCTTTGCCACTCCCTTTGGATTCGACCATCATTTTTCCTTTATGAACCCGGGCGATACTCTCAACCAGATGCAGGCCCAACCCGGTGCCTTTTGCCGACATATCGTCCGCGCGTCCAATCTGATAGAATTTCTTAAAGATCTTCCTGAATTCCGATTGTGGAAGTCCGATGCCGTTGTCTTCAAAGCGGATATGCAATCTCCTCACTTTAAGTTCGAAGGTGATATCCAGGCGAGGAACTTCGGATTCATTGTACTTGATGGCATTGGTGAACAGATTCATCAAAAGAATCTCAAATAAGGTGGGGCTGATAGGATATAAAAAAGATCGCCCCGAACGATTATGAATCTGAATTTCACACCCATCAAAAAGGTGACGGTTTTTTTCATAAAATTGCTCAACCTTCTTCACAAGGTCTTCCCGCACCAGCTTTCCACCGTAGGTCTTGCTCTCGATCTTAGCCAGGTCCAGGATTCGGTTGATATTGTAGGTCAGCCGATCCGCATCCTGAACCATGTACCCGATGTACCTGAGCTGATCTTCCCGGGGAAGCTCATATTTACGAAAAGTCTCCAGATACAGTTTCAAAGAAGTGACGGGGGTCTTCAGTTCGTGGGTGAAATTATTGATAAAGTTACTCTGGAGACGGTAAAGCTGGAGTGTCTTTTGATTGTAAACAAAAATGATAAATATGCCCATCAGGATGATCCCCACGAGAATGGAAAGCACCAGGATGACCATCCAGGTATGAGAAGTCAGAACCTGATCGGAATCGAGGTTGGCTCTCTCCAGCACACTCTTCAGCCCTGAGCGGACCTCCACATACCAGTAGATATAGAGGGTGAGCGACAGGGCCACAGCCACAACAGAAGAGACGAAAATAAGAATCGGATGAAGAAACCACTTTGGTTGACTCATGGCCGGCAACCCCGGTAACCCCCTGAATGCTGGTTTTGCTGTCTTGACAATAGGGCAAACCTCTTTCATTCATGATTCTATTCCCATGGGAGCATGAATTCAACCGTTAAATTATGAAAGATATCCAGTTTTAATGCTCTGGTTGTTCAGCCAGGCGGTAAGGGATTTTCGGTACAGCCCTATCGGCAGAAATGGCCTTGACCGGTTGATCTTTCTGTCCGGACGTCCTATTTAATGGACGATAGGTTGTTTTCGGCACTCTCAGGTCTCCAACGATTCGACATCGCAAATATTCCTTGATACTGAAAAAGACGACGAGCAAAGATGCTGCCCGGGAAAATAGACCCATCCTGCCGAATTGTGAGCGAAAGGTCTTTTTGATCTGCCCCAACAGAACATCACTTTGCCGGTTTTGTACGAAAATCGTGGCCGCAGGGAGAAAATATCGCATCATTCTAATTCTTTTCTTTAAATCCTTCGAACGTCTTCGAATGCGATCATCAGGGTGATTTCTGCAATAGGAATACCCTCTCAAAGTCGTCCTTATGGCACGTAACATGGAAGCGCCGTTTCTGGTATAGTCAATTTCAAAGGCAAGCCGTAAAAAATCTTCTGACTCCTCTCTTGAAAAATGATCATGATGAAACCATATTTTCCCCTGACCGTGCTGGGATTCATAAGGGATATCTTTGATTAATTTTCCCTGTTTTTCATAATCATCGTACAATTTTGTTCCGGGGATCGGTCCCAGCGTCGCAAATTGCAGATAATCAGGATTGAGAGAGGTGACAAAGTCCACATCCTCCCAGATCGTATTTTTATCGTGTTCCTCCGTGAATAAAATCGATGATGCCAGAACGCTGATGCCCCTTTTCCCTAATTCCTCAAAAAGAATCGGAAAATCGGTATTTTTGTTCTTTGCATAGATCTCTTTTTTTGATTCAACGCCCACCCACACAAATGTCACCCCCATACGCGCAAGGATGTCCAGATCCCCAATGTCTCTCAGTGTTTCGGCGGAACTGAAGATGGAGAAATTAAAGTGACGGTCATTTGTTTCCATCAGTTCCAGCAATTCCAGCGCACGATCCTTCATTTTCAGAAAGTTTTCATCCAGTACGCCGAATTCCGTTACCCCCTTCTCGTCTTCGTATCGGCAACAGACATCAAAGATATCTTTTCCGGTTTTCAAGTACGGAACATAATCTCCAAAGAAATGGGAGGTGGCACAGAAACGGCATCTGTTTACACACCCTACCCCGGTCATCAGTATGCCCGAATCGGGCGCCCAGGGAGTCCCCATAACCTGCCTGTTGAAAGAACTGTATTCAAGAGGATGTTTGATGGGTGTATCTATCTTTTCCCCAAAAAGTTCCCTTAAAAAATATACGCCTTCGCCTTTGCATCGGTAATCATGATCGATCAAGCTTTCCACATTCGGAACATTTACCCCGTGACCACCCAGAATAATCTTCGATTTCGGCGATAACTCACGAATAACGCGCGCCATCTCTTTTGCCTTCTTGAAATTGGGTATGATAAAGCTGATGCCAATGTAATCATATCCTTTTTTCAGTTCCTGCTTGAAACGTTTCAAGGTGGGAAAATCCAATGTCGTCGTGGGCATTTCCACGTTTTCCGCCAAGAAATAGAGCCCGTGGCTTCCATGATTGAACCGGTAGGAAAAGATGCCCTGTTCTCTGGTCACCTGGTTGTGAAAGAGCTCCATTTTATTTTCTTTTTTACCATATTCATCATCCACCCCATATGGTCCGAATACAGAAGTAAGTAAAAATTTCATATAATCTCCATTAATTGTATTTAATTTTTCACATTTATTTTAATATTTAAATATAGATCATCATACAGCATATTAAATAAAAGTTTTGTAAAACAAATGTAAAAATACCGTATCCTAATCCAGACCTCGTTAAGAGGTCGAGTAGTTGAGTGGTCAAGTAGTTATTATCATTCGGGCTTGGTTCTAACGTGGTCCATTAGATTTATTTTCTTACTCATAATCTTACTCGTAATCATAATCGGGCAGCTCTA
>DUZB01000400.1 GCA_013349725.1 Deltaproteobacteria bacterium
GATTCCGTGAGGAGGATGGTATGCACAATTTGAGTCGTTTTCCCATGGATTCAGTGAACCATTGTTTTTGGAGTTTGTCAAATATAATATTCCTACTCCACCCGCATCCGGATGCCGGAAGGCAGCGATTCCCCAAAGATCAGGCTTTTTTCCGTCTCTTCCATCAGGCGTATTTCTTTCAGAGTTTGAATGGGGACAATAGCCCAGTCATGAGGGCTTAACCATTGAATCACCTCTTCTACCACAGCGGGGTCCAGGTCTCTTTTGCGGTCTCCGGTAAGCCTGGCCATCTGGGTGAGGGCTAACCCTACGGGCTTCGGATCGGGCCAGTCTCTTTTCAGGATTTCCTGAATCCAGGTGGCTGCCTGGCGGGCATCAATGACCAGGTCCACAGGTCCGTAAAGGGGCTCTCTGGATCCTATTCTCGAAAGAGACCACCAGTATTGATTGCGGACTTTCTTACCTTTCAGGGTTTCCATGAGAAGGTTTCCCCAGGCAATTTTATCGGGGACGGAGATCCGTTCCAGGTTGGCCAGACACATCCAGGCTTCCATATGTTCCTGGGGGGCGATTTTTTGTTTTATTCCTTTTTTCGAAGGCTTCAACAGAGATGAAAGGCCCTGGGATAAAAGACGCTGTTCACTGGAAGAAAGCCCCCCTGCGACCCTGCGCCACAACACCCACCATTCCGACCTGACCTGGACGTTCTTGGTATCCAATGGGCCGTTATGGTGTATTTTCCAGAGGGTTTTGACTCTGTGCTCATCCAGGGCATCGCCAAACCCGGGCCGCAGGCAGAATCCGGTCAGGTTGAGCCAGCGGCTTTCATGGTCAATCCCACGCTTTCGTTCCGTGGACAGAGGCTGCAGTTCATCGGCAAGAACGCGTATGAAGCCCAGGGGCCATTTCTCTTTGGGAAGGGAGATCATCTTCCCGATGATTTTTACCAGGCCTGCGGGACCTGTTGCCGCCGATGGTTTGGTAAATGCCTCTCGCAGCGTATGCACCGCCTGGTCTATCAGCTGTTGTTCAAGAACCTCTTCATCGGTTACGGATATGTTCCGGGCCTGTTCACGCAGCTGAAACTGAAACTTCCATCTGTGCGGGCTTGCCATGGATCGACAGGACAGGGCCAGCGTCCCGACTTCCGTATAATGGGCTTCTATCCGGACCGGAAGCAATCTTTCCAGGGCCTTTTTTCCGAATTTGATCACCGTGTGCAGCGGGGGAAGGGGAGTGATGGAGTCATCTACGGCAATAACGTCTCCCACAGCATCTCCGGCTCTGAAACTGGAGCTGTACAGGTTAAAAGTGACGGGCTGGTTGGCAAGAACGGAGAATTTTCTGTCCGAAAGCTCATTGGTTGTCCCTTCGGGCATACCTCGCTCCACAAGACAGATGGCAAGTCCTTTTTCATTGGTCCCTGCGGCCGTTCCTTTTTCCGTGTCCCCTTCCAGGTGGACCTCGAGATAGAATGCTCTTGCGCTGCCGCTGTCCACCCTGACCCCGAGCCCTTTTTTGACCAGGCCATAATAGGACGCCCCCAGGGCCACTGCTAAATCCAGTTCGGCATTTACCAGAACCCGCGTCACCGGAAGTGCCTCCTTGCCGCTGAATCTTCTTTCAATGGCGTTGCTGATCCGGTTCTGAACAATCAGGGGCTTGAGCGCGGCGCCGTTATAGAGTACCAGATCGGGCTTTATATCGTGTCCCTCAAGGGCATTGGCGATATCTTCAGCGTGTTGTTCCAGAAATCGGATAAGGTGTCTGGTAATGGCAGGATCCTGGGCATAGGGAAGGCCGAACTCCGTCATTCCCTGCCGGGGCATTTCGGCCAAGGGGTCCTTAGGATCAACCGTGGGAAAAAAACCTTCCAGGACGGTCTCCTCCAGTTCCTCTTTTAAAAGGGTCGTGGATACCGTATCCGCTATGAGTTTGCGGCCTCCTCCCACCAGCGTGATGATTTTTGAATCTGCCGTGCCACTCAGGATCTCTTCTTTTGCCATTCTACACTGGTGGCACAGGGCCTGCCAGCGGTCCATATTCATGGGCGCTGTCCGGGAATCCTTTAAACGGACCTCAGAGCGCCTGGCCAGGGCCAGATCCATATTGTCCCCACCCAGGATCAGGTGGTCACCCACCGCGATTCTTTCAAATACCGGGTTTCCGTCCTTGTTTTTCAACGTGATCAGCGTGAAGTCCGTTGTTCCGCCGCCCACGTCGCAGACCAGAATCAGCTCGCCCGGCGTGATAAACTCTTCCCACTCTTTTTCGTGGAGAGACAACCAGCTGTAGAAGGCTGCGAGAGGTTCTTCAATCAAGGTGATATTTTTGAGTCCGGCCATGGAGGCGGCCTTTACCGTCAGGTCGCGGGCCACTTCGTCAAAGGATGCCGGTACGGTGATGATGACCGTCTGGTTTTCCAGAAGGTCTTCCTCCAACCGTTCAACCCTGTGGTTCCAGGCCTCCCTGATATGGGTCAGATAAGAAGATATGGCGGTGATGGGGGAGACCTTGTTCACGGTTTCATCGGAACCCCAGGGGAGAATAGGCGCTTCCCGGTCCACCCTGGCATGACAAAGCCAGCTCTTGGCCGAAGCCACCATTCTTTTGGGGACCCGGGCGCCCTGGTCCCTGGCAAAGGTTCCGGCAATGTTGTCTAATTTCGAGTCCCACGGCAGGTTCATGGACCCTTTTGGAAGCTCATGCTCTCCGGGAAGATAGAGAAACGATGGGAGGATTTCCAGGTTGGAAATCTCACCGGGCGCCGAGAACTGAGGGATTTTCAAGATCTTGATGTTGGACCGTGGCTGCGCGCCTTCCCGGGTTGCCTCAAGATCCACATAGGTGACTGCGGAATTGGTTGTCCCCAGGTCTATGCCGACAATATAGCGCCCCATTACTCTCCGACCCTTTCCCGGACATTGAATTCCAGCCGGTATTTCTGGTCAGTCTTGGTGGATATGCACCACAACTCCAGCGTTCCCACTTCCGTGGCCCTGATGTCCATGGTGACGGGAAGCACGGTCCCCGCTACCCCTTCCAGCACGGTTTCCACGGTGGTGATCTTTTCGATGTCCCCCTGCCAGTCTTCCACAACCGTTCCAACAGCGTCATTTTGTCTCATGGTGGAACCTAAAAAATCAAATCTAACAGGTTCTCCGACGACCAGGCCGAATTCCCTGCCCGAAAGGGAGGCTTCTGTTCCTTCTTCCATGCCGAAGGGGGCCACGCACAGGGCCTTGACTGGAGTAGGCATACCCGGTACAGCGGGAAGAGAGGCCTCTACGCCGATATAGTAACTTCTTGAAAGGCCGCCTCTTATGCGGATTCCCCTGCCGCGTCTTGCAAGACCGTAGCAGGCGGCGCCCCTTGCCACGGCAAGATCGAAGTCATCGATTCCTATCTCTCTCGGTGGCTCGCGGCCCGCATCTTCCGCCCAGGATCCCAGTACGGTCAGAACGCGTTTTCGGAGGCCTTGTGCTTTCATTACACCCCCGTTAAACAGAACAGCCGTGGGACAGGCCGGACCGGCCACCTCCGAGCCCTGCTTACTCAGGAATTGGGCCAGATGATGGGTGATGGCCGGATCTGAAGCATAGGAGAGGCCCAGTTCCCTTACACCTGTTCGAAGCTGCTCTTTTGGCTGCACAGCGCTGTCGCATGGGGGAAAAAATCCTTTTGTGAGAATTTGTTCCATCTCATTGCGCATAAGCGCGGTCTTGATGGAACCCCCGATCAACCGGCTTCCTCTGCTTAAAATCGTAATGGGAAAGCTCTCCGGGCCTTCGTTCTCAAAAAGATGCTCCTTTGCCGTTCTGCATCCATGGCACAACCCTCGCATCTGGTGCGCATCCAGCTTCTGACCGGTGGACGTCATGCGGTTCGCGATAAAATAGGCCAGGGTAAGATCCATGTTGTCTCCACCCACAAGGAGATGCTGCCCGACAGCCACTCGTTCAAGGACCAATTCTCCTTTTTCCTCCGACACCTGGATGAGGCTCAGATCCGTCGTTCCTCCTCCCACATCCGTAACCAGGATGAGGTCTCCTACGTTTACCTGATCGCGCCATGTTCCCCTCGTGGCATGAATCCAGGCATAAAATGCCGCCTGGGGTTCCTCCAAAAGGGTGCTGCCCGAAAGGCCGGCCATGCCGGCTGCTTCTATGGTCAGGTCTCTTGCCACGGCGTCAAAGGATGCAGGAACGGTGAGAAAAACATCCTGATGTTCCAGACGCAGATTTTCAGCCGCCGCAGCCATCACATGGTTCCACGTATTCCTGATGTGTCTCAGAATCGCGGCGGATGCCTCCACTGGAGAGAGCTTTATTCCGTCATCCGGGCCTTCCCAGGGAAGGATCTTTTTATTGCGGTCAACTCCTGTATGGCAAAGCCATGATTTTGCGGAGGCAACCAGACGATGGGGGATTTCCGCCCCCCTGTCTCTTGCAAAGCGGCCAACCGCCATAGAACTGTCGCTGGACCAGGGAACCTGGAGACCTCCCAGGGGGACATCGTGAGGGCCGGGCAACAGAACAAAGGAGGGCAGGGTAGGGCTGCTTTCCACGGAGCCTGGCCCGGCAAGTTGGGGAATTTCAAAGATGCGGATGG
>DUZB01000335.1 GCA_013349725.1 Deltaproteobacteria bacterium
CAATGTACGGAACTCGTGAAAATGGCTGAGATGAACGAGATCGAGGACGGCAAGGTAACGATTGTCGGTCCTGATGTGAATGAAATCAAAGAGGGCTCCAATTTTCCGCTGGGTATCTTTGTGCAGATCGCCGGTCGTGAGTTCCAGCCTGATTTTGAGCCTATCATCGAGCGACAGATTCATCATCTGACCAATTACATCCAGTCCATCATGCATATTGGACAGCGTGATATCGCCTGGGTTCGAATCAGTAAGGCCGCCATTGAAAAGGGCTTTTCCTTAAAGCATATCGGAGTCGTTCTTCACGCCAAATTCCATCAGGATTTTTCAAACATCCTGGATAAGGTGCAGATCACCCTTTATACGAATAAAGAGGATGTGGACAAGCTCACGGAAAGGGCGAGAGGCGAGTATGCAGGTAGAGACAACCGCGTCGAGAAGATGAAGGATGAAGATGTGGAGACCTATTACTCCTGCACACTCTGCCAGTCCTTTGCTCCCAACCACGTGTGCTCCGTTAGCCCGGAAAGAACCGGTCTGTGCGGCGCCTACAACTGGATGGACTGCAAGGCTGCCTTTGAAATCAACCCGACAGGCCCCAACCAGCCCATAGAAAAAGGTGAGTGTATCGATCCCAAGCTGGGGCAGTGGAAGGGCGTGAACGATTTCATATTCAAGGCCTCCAGGGGTAATGTGACCCATTATAATTTTTATTCCATGGTGATTGATCCCATGACCACCTGTGGATGCTGTGAGTGTATTGCGGCGCTTCTTCCGGGCTGTAACGGCGTGATGACGGTGGGAAGGGATTATTCCGGGGAAACTCCATGTGGTATGAAGTTTACCACCCTGGCCGGTGTGATGGGTGGAGGCGCGTCCTCTCCCGGGTTTGTGGGACATTCCAAGTATAACATTGCGCAGGGCAAATTTATCTTGGGCGACGGTGGACTCCTTCGCATGGTCTGGATGCCCAAGATGCTCAAAGAAGAGCTCAAAGACCGGATTGTTAAACGGGGCGAGGAGATGGGCGTACCCGGACTCTATGATATGATCGCGGACGAAACCGTGGGGACCACGGAAGAGGAGATTATGCCGTTCCTCGAAAAAGTGGGCCATCCGGCGCTTAAGATGGATCCTATCGTAGGGTAGAAGTTTTAATGGTGTTCCGTCCGGATCTTTAAACAAGGGCCGGGCGGAACACGGATGATAATTTTGCGAACAGGAGTATATTATGGGATTAACTGGGATTCAGATTTTTAAGATGTTGCCCAAGACCAACTGTGGGGAATGTGGTGTTCCCACATGTCTGGCCTTTGCCATGAACCTGGCATCCGGTAAAGCGGAACTCGATGCCTGCCCCTACGTTTCCGATGAGGCGAGAGAGAAATTGGCCGAAGCCTCTGCTCCTCCCATAAGGCCGGTGGCTATCGGTGCTGGGACCAGGGCGTTTAAAATCGGTGGCGAGACAGTGATGTTCCGGCATGAAAAAACTTTTTTCAACCCCATGGGACTTGCCGCACTTGTCCCTTCCGACATGGATACGGCGGCGCTGGATAAGAAACTCAAGGAGTGGAATGCCCTTCAATATGAGAGGGTAGGCCTGAACCTTCGGCCTGAACTGATTGCCTTGAAGGATGTAAGCGGCGACAGCGGGGCCTTTGGGGCCGCTGCGGGAAAAATCGCAAAAGAGAGTGAATTCGGGCTCGTGCTCATGACGGAAAATCTGGACGTCATGAAAGCGGGGGTGGAAGCTTCTGCTTTTAAGAAACCCCTTCTGTATGCAGCGACGGCCGACAATGCGGATGAGATGGGCGCCCTGGCAAAAGAGAGCGGACTGCCCTTGGCCCTTAAGGCTGACAATATCGACGGCCTGATTGCCCTCAGCGATAAACTGACCGGTATGGGTTTGAAAGATCTCGTGCTGGATTCGGGCGCGCGGGAGATCAAGCAGCTTTTTCAGGATCAGGTTGCCATTCGTAGAGCAGCCCTCAAGGCGGGAAACCGGGCTCTTGGCTTTCCTACCATTTCCTTCCCGTGTGAAATGGCATCCAATATTGATGCGGAGACCCTCATTGCATCCATGCTGATCGCCAAATATGCCGGAATTGCGGTTCTTTCAGATTTTAAGGGAGAAAACATTTTTCCGTTGTTGCTGGAAAGACTCAATATTTATACAGACCCGCAACGTCCCATGACCGTGACGGAAGGAATTTACGAAATCGGAACGCCTGATGAGAATTCGCCCGTGCTTATCACTACGAATTTCTCCTTGACCTATTTTATCGTCAGCGGTGAAATCGAGGGAAGCAGGGTGTCCAGTTGGCTTCTGGTAAAGGATACGGAAGGCCTGTCCGTTATGACCGCCTGGGCGGCGGGAAAATTTGCCGGCGATGAAGTGGGTATGTTCGTTAAGAAGAGCGGCATAGCAGATAAGGTTTCTCACAAGAAAGTGATTATTCCGGGGTACGCGGCATCCATCAGTGGAGAGATGGAAGAAGAACTGCCCGGTTGGGAAATCATGATCGGGCCAAGAGATGCGGCCCTGATACCGAAGTTTCTCAAGGATATGTAAATCTTTCATTTCTTGAGAAGGTAAACAGCCAACCTTACGTCTATCTGGGAGGATACGCATGCTACTCATCGGAGAAAATTTAAATGTGATCAACACGATCATAGGCAAAGCTTTTAGAGAAAAGGATCCTGGACCCATTGCAGCTGAAGCCATCCGGCAGAAGGAAAAGGGAATGGACTGGATTGATATTAACCTGGGGCCTGCAAGAAAAGGCGGACCGGAGTTGATGGAATTCATAGTCAAGACGGTTCAGGAAACGATTGGAGACGAAACCCCTCTCTGCCTCGATACTTCCAACATAGAGGCCATGGAGGCAGGTCTTGCTGCACATAAAGGAAAAGCCATTATCAATTCCATTATGTGCAGGCCTGAGCGCTATGAAAAAATGATTCCCCTGGCGGTTAAATACAAGGCCAATATGATCGCCCTTATGTGGGGGCCGGACGGCCTGCCCAGGGATGAAAATGAAAGGGCCGCCCTTGCTGTGGAACTTATCTATGCAGCCAATGAAGCGGGCGTTCCCAATGAAGACATCTTTGTGGACGGGATTGTCACCCCGGTGAATATTCAGCAGCCGCAGCTCATGAGTCTTATGGCCTTCCAGGAAATGCTTCAGGATATGGCCCCGGGCGCCAAGTCTACCTGCGGTCTTTCAAATATTTCCAATGGGCCGCCGGATGAACTCAGACCTATCCTCAATCAGACCTACATGGTCATGTTGGAGAGGAAGGGAATGTATTCCGTCATCGCCGATGCCTATGACGACCAATTGGTCGCCATAGCGAGAGGACAGAAACCGGAAGTGGTGGATGTTATCCATAAAGTGATGGACAGTGAAGATATCGATGTCGGTTCCCTTTCAAANGAACTGCAGGATTATGTGAAAACTGCCAGGGTCATCCTGGGGCAGTCCCTCTATTCGGACT
Organism: Deltaproteobacteria bacterium; assembly: GCA_013349725.1. The sequence continues at coordinate 3,499 of DUZB01000335.1, forward strand.
CCTGGCTTGAATTGTAGTTTCATTTTAAAGAACAGCAAGCAGACCTCCCTAAAGGCCTGGAACGCGCCGGGGGAGGTCTTTTTTTTATACAAAGACGTTTCAATTTACGATGATTACTGAGGTGTTTGTGTTATGAATCAAGGAAATGGATGTGGAAGTCAAGGAAGTGGATGTGGAAGTCAGGGAATCTCTGGAACTCCTGGAGACTTTGAAAGGAAACAGCAGGACAAGATGATAGAAGCAAACCTGGCCAGGGTTGGCAGGAAAATTGTAGTTATGAGTGGTAAGGGGGGCGTTGGAAAGAGCTCTGTGGCGTGTTATCTCGCGTTTCTCTTGAGCAGCAAAGGAAAAAAAGTGGGTCTTTTGGATGTGGATCTGCACGGGCCCAGCGTTGCACGCCTTTTGAATGTGCAGGGCGGTTTTGATATGGGTCAGGAAGGGGTGGTAAGACCTTATAAATTCTCAGAAACCCTGAGTATCGTGTCTCTCGAAATGATTCTGGGCGATAAAGACACGGCGGTTATATGGCGCGGCCCCATGAAAATCAGTGCGATCAGGCAGTTTATTTCGGATATTGAGTGGGGAGATCTGGATTACCTGATTGTAGATTCTCCCCCGGGGACAGGAGATGAGCCCTTGACGGTCATTCAGACCATTCCGGATGCAGAAGCCCTGATTATAACGACTCCTCAGGAAATCAGTCTGGCCGATGTTCGAAAATCGATCAATTTTTGTCGGCAGGTGAACATGCAAATCCTTGGGATCGTGGAAAATATGAGCGGCCTGGTTTGTCCCCATTGTGGAAAAGAGATTGCCCTGTTTGGTGCGGGCGGTGGTGTCCAAATGGCGGGGCAGATGAAAGTGCCTCTCCTGAGCCAGATTCCCATAGATCCGCAAATGGTTGAATATGGAGACAGGGGAGATCTTGCCGGCTTGAAAGAAAAGAAAGATTTGGAAATAAATAAAGCCTTTGAAAAGATTATCGACGTTATTGTAAAGTGATTGTGCCTGCCAATCCGTCGCAGATGCAAAGAGATGTTCTGATTGCGGGATGAATATCATCAAGGGGGAATGTGGTGTTGAGAGCGCCGGTTTGTCTTATGTTCCTCCTAA
>DUZB01000149.1 GCA_013349725.1 Deltaproteobacteria bacterium
GGGAGGTCGTGCACTGTGTGATCATGACCGTGGAAGGGTTTGTTCTCTTTGATGCCACGTACGATCAGGGGGTCCATGTGGAAAGAGGAATTCCTCCGTTTGAATCGAAGGCATTTGCCGAAGGATTGATGAGGGATATCACCCTTATTTTTTTCAGGCCTTCAGGGAAGCTGACCGGCTCGGCCTTGTCGGCGGATGGAGGCCTTATCTGTCGTTATGAGACAGGCAGTGAAACGGTTGAAGATGTTCTTGTAAACGTAGATGATTCCTGGAATATTCGTCAATACAGGAATGGAGAGTTGGAACGTTTCATTACTGCGGGAGGAGATCGTACAGATGGAAAGAAAGATGATCCGTTCATCCCGCTTCAGTTGGAGCTGACTGCCTATGGGGAATATGGTTACAGCCTGCATTTACGCCTGATTGAAGCGAAGCGATTGACGGATGAAGCCCGATGATCGGAAAACAATAATTTGGTGTATCCTATTTTCATCAGACTCTGCGTCTCCGCGTCTCCGGGCGAGAAAAAGAATTTGGGATGCGTTAAAGGAGAAGTTTTTGAAATTCAAACTGATCTATCCGAAATGGCCAAAACTGGAAAGGCAGACCGAATTCCATCTTCCGCCCCACGGCCCGGTCGTGTTTGCGGCGGCCCTGCCTGAGACCGTGGAAGTGGATTTTGTGGATGAGAATCTGGAGGGAATCGATTTCGATGATCCTGTCGATTTCGTGGGCATATCCATGATGCTGACGGTCCAGGTGAAACGGGGATGGGAGATCGGCGACCTGTACAGGAAAAAGGGAGTCAAGGTGATCTTTGGAGGGATTGCCGCGATGCTTCATGCAGAGGAAACGTCCCGGCACGCCGATTCCGTCTTTCTTGGTGAGGCGGAAAGCCGAATGGAAAAGGTTTTTTCCGATTTCCATGGAGGCAATCTTCAGAAGGTGTATGATTATTTAGACGACCGACCTCCCATCGAGATGGTGGGGACAGCTAAAAGAGAGATCCTGAACAGGCCGTTGTATAATTACAGGGGTGTGCAGATGGTCGATCTGGTCCATGCCTCGAGAGGTTGCCGTTTTCACTGCTATCCTTGCGCGGTGGCCTATCTGGGAGGACGGGAGTTCAGGCCGCGGCCAATTGACAAGGCCATTGCCGAGATGGCCTCCATTGACAACAACAGGCTCTTTATCGTGGACAACTCCCTTGCCCAGGACACGCAATGGGAGATCGATCTTTTTACGGAAATGATTCCCCTGAAGAAGAAATGGTGCAGCCACCCAATTGAAGACAAGCCCAATGTCCTGGATCTGGCGGCGCAGGCGGGGGCCTGGTATGTCTATCAGGCCGTTTTCGATACCTCTGATTATATCCGGGAAAGAATCAAGAGATACCATGATCACGGGATCGGAGTGGAGGGAACCATCCTGCTGGGCCTGGACGATCACACCGAAGATTCCATAAAAAGGCTGGTTGATTTCCTCCTGGAAATCGAACTGGATCTGGCTGAATTTACTGTGCTCACTCCTTTCCCCCATACAACCGCTTTTGAAGATCTGCACAGACAAAACAGGATATTATCCCGTGACTGGAATGAATATTCTGCGGATAGAGTGGTTTTTCAACCGGCACAGATGTCCCCGGAAAAGCTTCAGGAGCTTTACCACTACGCCTGGGATGCCTTCTACAGGGATGAACCCCAGTCCTTCAAAATGTTCAAACTGCTTCAGCAGGTCTCCAAGAGGGAAATGCGGGACAATACCTATCGGCCGAGAAAACGGGAACTTGCTTCTCAGGCCTTCGGAGAGAAGGTTTTATAAACCCCTTCCCTCATACAGGGCGTGAACCGATTTTGCGAGAGTGGAGATCAACACCGTGTCCTGATTGTAATCCGGTTCGATGGTCCCGATCAGTTCGATCTTAAGGGTTACTTCTTTGGTCGTGCAAAAAAGAAATTTTCCCGGTCTGAAAATTTCATTCGTGCCTTCCAGGTACAGTGCCCTGATTGGCGCCTTGAAACGTTTGGCCAGTTTAAACGCCCCTTCCTGAAACCCTCCGATCCTGTTGTTTCTGCTCCTGGTCCCTTCAGGGAAGATGAAGAGATTCCCCCCTGAATCAAGATACTCCTGCATATCTTCCATTTTGTAGATCATCCAGGTGGAAATGGCGCCGTTTTTCGACGCAGGGATGTAGCCGGAGTATTTCAAAACGGTTCCGAAGATGGGGACCTTGAAAAAGATTCCCTTTACGATGGTTTTCTGCATGGGAAAAAGGGAGATCAAGAGAAGTGGATCAAGGTAGGAAAGGTGATTGCACACGATAACCGAGGAGCGGATGGAACGGAGGGATTCCGGGATCCTCCATTTCAATCCAGGGATGACGACCCTGAGCAGCAGGAAAAAACTTCTGTAATAAAGATTATTCAGTTTTTGAAAGGCCGATTCCCGGTTTCGGGAAAAAAACGAAGCTGCTGCATAAAAAGGGGAGAAAAAGAGGAGAAAGCCAAGGGTGAAATAGATCCATGCGAGGAGGGTTACGAAAAGGTCGAAGGTACGTTTGAGAATCCCTGTTATCGCAGAAGGACCGGAATTACGCATGTTTCTTGAATAACAGGCTGGTATTGACGCCGCCAAACGCGAAATTCTGAACCGCGGCAATCCGGATTTCGGATTCCAGGAGCGTCTTTGTATGCCGGATCATGGCGCATCTCTCATCCACCTCTTCCAGGTTCAGTGTCGGCGCAATGAAACCTTCCTCCATCATGTACAGGGTCATAATGGTCTCAATAACGCCACAGGATCCCATGGTATGTCCCGTATATCCTTTCAGGCCCGTTACATGGGGTTTATCCCCGTAAATGCTTCCGATGGACTGGGCTTCCACCACGTCTCCCATTTTGGTGGCCGTGGCGTGGGCGCTGACAAAATCCACCTGATCGGCGCGAATTTTTGCGTTTTCAAGGCCCATTTTTATGGTCCGGATGATCCCATCTTTGCAGGGAAGGATCAAATCCCCGCCGTTGTTGCCGCAGGAAAACCCGATGATTTCCGCCAGAATGGGAGCGCCCCTTTTCCGGGCGTGCTCATATTCTTCCAGCAGAACCGCCCCGGCGCCTTCTCCCACAACCAGTCCATCTCTTCTGGCATCAAAGGGCCTGGGGGTCAGATGGGGCGTTTCATTGAAGTCGGTGGAGCAGGCCAGGAGATTGTCAAAAACCGCCACGGTGGTGGTATCATATTCATCGGCGCCTCCACAGATCATGGCATCCTGCATGCCGAACTTGACCGATTCATAGCCGAACCCGATGGACTGGCTGCTTGTGGTACAGGCGGTAGACGAGGAGATTACCCTGCCGGTAATTTCAAACATTTTTGTGATGTTGACCGCGGTGGTGTGGACCATCGATTTCAGGTAATCCACGGCGCCCACTGCGGCGAATCTGGCCTCTGAACGGCTGAAAAAATTCTTGTAGATTTCTCTTTGAATCGTGGGGCTTCCGTGTGTTGACCCGAATGCGACGCCGAGTTTTCCGGAAGAGATGAATTCCTTTTCCAGTCCGGAAGCCTCGATGACCTCCTTTACCACCTGACAGGCATAATAGGCGACGGGTCCCATGGTCTTTCTGTATTTTCGATCAAAGTCGAAATCCACCGGGTAATTGATCGTCCCATACACCTTGCAGTCTATGTACCCAGACAGGAGATCGTCGTCGCGCAGAGTGATGACGCCTGATCTGCCCTGCAGCAGGCTGTCTACAATATCTTTCCTGCCGTGGCCGATCGGTGTAATGGCTGAAGCGGCCGTGATGACAACTCTTCTTTCCATTTCAGAGGGACCTCTTTCCAGCCATCAATGCCACATAATCACAGATCTGATTGATGGTACGGATATCCATCGCCTGCTTTTTTTCATCTCTGGTAAGCGCGCTCCCAAGCATCTCCTCGATTTTTCCAAGGAGTTCAAGTGCGTCGATACTGTCGAATTCGTGTTTTTCTCTCAGGTCATCGTCCATTCCCGGATTTTCTATCTCAAACTCTTTTTCAAGAATGTTCAAAATCTTTTTTTCTATTTCTTCCCGCTTCATATCCTGTTCCTCATCTTTTCCATCTTTTCAACTTTCTGTTTGATGGAACGAGTTACTATATTTTAGCGGAGGTTCAATGTCAAACGAAAGCTATCGGGCGCAGCAATTGTCATTATGGCTTTTTATTCGAAACCGGCCATGGGGGTCTCAAACCCGTAAAACTCATAATAACAATTGCTGGGCTTGGTTCTAACTTCGCCCACTTGATCCAATTAGTCGAGAGTACGTTCGGAAGGTCATAATCTTAATCGTAATCATAATTTTACTCTTTTACGGCCTATTTTAGAGCTGCCCGATTAAGATTACGATTAAGATTATGAGTAGGAAAATAATTCTAATGGACCACGTCAGAACCAAGCCCCAATTGCTGTATCGAGCGAATTCCAGAGATATGTTCCGACTGTGGTGGGAGATAGGAGCATCAGGGGATTTTCCTGCCTAAAAACGGCTCAAAATGATACCACTGAGCAGGGTACTCCCGGATGTTTTCCCCA
>DUZB01000233.1 GCA_013349725.1 Deltaproteobacteria bacterium
CCCTTCTCTTTTACACCCACAGGCAGCAGGCCCCTTTCCTCGGGACGACTACGGACAAACAAGAACACGACGCCCGAAATCAGGATCACGGCGCCGCCGAGGATATACCAGGAAATGCGCCATCCCTCGGGTCCGAATGCCTCGAGGATAGGCGGAACCACAAGCCCGGAAATAAGCGTACCTGCCCCTATCCCGGCAGACACGATCCCCGTGGCGAATCCTCTTCTTTCCATGGAAAACCAGGCAGAACCCAGAGCCATAGCAGGCACATAGGATGCGCCGTTGCCCAATCCGGTCATAAGACGCATGGCAAAGGCAAATCCGAAGGTCTCAGCCAGTCCCGTCAGGATCATGGTGATCCCCATGAGAACCAGGGCCAGGGTAATGACAATCCGGGTTCCGAAACGGGCGGCCAGGAATCCCCCGATGATGGCCATGGTCAGATATCCAATGAAGTTGCCTGTTCCCAGCAGACCAAGCTGAGTGTAATCGAAGTGGAGACCGTCCTTCATGGCAGGAAGGATAATGGTGTACGCCATACGCCCGAATCCATGGGCCGCTATGGTGGTAAGCAACCCCATGGAAATGACAACCCAACCATAATGCAGTTTTCCTTTTTTCATTCCGTTCCTCCCATGGTAACCGACAGTTATGCATTCTGGAGACACCACCCGGACTTCGTGGTGAAGGAAAATTCGTAACAGTGCATCATTATGTGGTTAACACTTTCTCTCTGGAATTGAAAGTGGAAAGTCAATGTCATTAACTTAACAGCAATACGCGAATGACGAACATTCGATTGACGAGCATTCGAACGGAACGGCAAAAAAACAGGTCAGCATTTCCTTGCCTTCACGGAGCCTTTGGTTCGATTGTTCGTCACTCGATTGTTGTTTTTTAAGAGGTTCTCAAGTTAATGACATTGAGTGGAAAGTCCCAGAATCGAATATGTATGGGCTACATCTTGATTTGAGGACTGAAAGGCAAGTTGTTGCTCATTCTTATGTTCCAGAAACATCACCCTTCAGAATTTCCGGGGACGTTTCCTCGTTGGAAATTTCAGGTTTTCCACGTGCCATCAGATTGTGAACATCATCCAGGATGCCATACCCGCACGGAACCAGCAGAAGGGTTATCCCCGTAGCGAAAAGCACTCCGAAACCCAGACTCACCGCCATGGGGATCAGGAACTGGGCCTGCATGCTTTTTTCAAGGATCATGGGTGTTAACCCGGCAAAGGTGGTCAGTGAGGTAAGAATGATGGCGCGGAAGCGAAGCTCCCCGGCTAATGCCACCGCCTCTTTGGCGCCTACTCCCTCCTCGCGGAGCTGGTTGGTCGCATCGATCAACACCAGCGAGTCGTTGACCACAACACCCGCAAGGCCCACCATCCCGAAAAGGCTCAGCAGGCTCAAGTTCATACCCATGATAAGATGCCCGACAATGGCCCCTATGATCCCGAAAGGGATAGCGGACATCACGATCAAAGGCTGGCTGAACGACTTGAAGGGGATGGCCAGGAGCGCATAGATGACGAAAAGGGCGATGACAAAGCCTCGAATCACATCGGAAAGAGATTCCTTCTGCTCCTTCCCCTCCCCTTCCATACTGTATCGCAACCCGGGATATTGAAATTTCAATTGCGGCAATACGCGGGATTCCAGGTCTATTCGCACCTCATTGGCGTTGGTCGCCGATTCATCCACATCGGCCGTGACTTTCACCACCCGAAGTCTCTGGGCGCGCTCTATGGAGGCATATCCCTGCTCCATATCCACCTCTGCCACCTGGCCGAAAGGGGTTTCTTTTCCGTCAGGGGTTCGAATGCGCAGCTCCCTCACATCACCAAGAGATTTTCGTTCTTTCTCAGGATACCGCACAAGCACTTTCACCTCATCCCGGTCCCGCTGCAGTCGCAGGGCCTCCGCTCCGTAAAAGGCATGCCGCACCTGACGTGCCAGATCGCTCAGGGTCAACCCCAGGCTCCTGGCGGTCGGCTTGAGCTTGAGCTGCATTTCCTCTTTTCCAGGCAGGAAGCTGTCGCTCACGTCAAAAACTCCGGGATATTTGCCCAGTTCCACCTTCAACTCATCGGCGGCCGCAAGGAGCTGTTCGTGGTTGTCCAGAGAAAGGTGGATTTCCACGGGATTGCCGACACTGAAAAGATCGCTCTGAAAGGTGATCGATTCTGCATCAGGAATCATCCCCACCTCTTTTCGCCACTGTTTCACCAGTTCCATGGAGCTTACATCCCTCAGCTCGCCATCAAGGAGCTGTACAAAAACCTGCGCCAGGTGACCACCCGATTGCCCGGCGCCGGCGTTGGGACCGCGCCCGCCTATGTGCATTCCTACCAGAGAAATACTGTGTTCAAAGAGCGGTGGTGAACCTTTCCGTCTTCCCTTTTCCTTTTCATTCACAGCGGTTTTGGCCGCTTGCTCCAGGTATTCCACGAGCTTTTCCGTTTTGGCAAGGGGGGTGCCGGCGGGCATGGTCACCGAGCATGTCAGCACGTCCCCTTCCACCTTGGGGAAGAAGGTGAAGCGGATCCAGCCGCCTTTCCATAGCCCCACGGAAAGGAGCAGCACGGCAATTCCCACCGCGACCGTCGCATACCGCCATCGCAGGCAGAACCGGACGAATCTTGCGTAAGGACCGTTGATGAACCGTTTAAGGGCCCTTGATGAAAACTTTTCTTTTCGCGGTTTACCCGTTTTTCGCGATTTTCTTGCTTTGCTTCGGGCCAGATGTGACGGCAGGATAAGAAGAGATTCCGCAAGGGATCCCATTAGAACCAGGATCACAACAATGGGGATATTGCGCATGATCTTTCCCATGATACCGCCTCCGGAAAGCAGCGGCCAGAATGCGGCCACCGTGGTCAATACCGCAAAAATAACCGGTCTTCCCACCTGAACGGTACCGCTCACGGATCCTTTCAGCGCCGTCATGCCCCCTTCATATTTGCTGAAGACATTTTCCCCCACAATAATCGCATCATCCACCACGATACCTAACACCATGATGAAACCGAACAGGGAAATCATGTTGATGGACACATCAAATTGAGGCAATAACCACAACCCTGTAAGGAAGGAGATGGGTATCCCCAGGGTCACCCAGAAGGCAAGTTTTATTTCCAGGAAGAGCCCTAACATAATGCTTACCAGGACCAGGCCAAACGCCATGTTCCTCATCAGAAGCCGGATGCGGCTCTTGAGCATGGTGGAACTGTCATTATAGAAAGAGATGCCCACTCCCGCCGGCAGCGTGGGCCGCACTTTCTCGGCGTATTTCTTCACGGTTTCGGCCACGGTCAGTGCATTCTGATCGGCCACCCGGTATACGTCAATCATTGCCGCGGGTTTTCCCTGAAACCTTGCAGACAGATCCACATCTTCAAATCCGTCGCTCAAATCCGCAATCTGCCCAAGGGTGACCTTGCCTCCGTCCAGGTTGGTAAGCACAGGCAGGTCACGGTATTCCCCCGCATAGTAGCGCCTTCCTTTCGTCCGGATCAGGATTTCCCCCGCCTCGGTTTTAATGCGCCCGGCGGGGAGATCTAAACTTCCGGCTCTCACTGCCTCTGATACCATGCCCAAGGTCAGACCGTGTCTTCTAAGGGTCTCTTCGGATATCTCGATATGGATTTCCCCCTTCTTGACACCGAAAAGATCCGCCTGTGTAATGCCCGGCAGGGTGATGATCTCGTCTTTCATGGTTTCGGCCAGATTCTTGATGGTTGCCTCGGGAACATCGCCATAGACGGCAAGACTGATCACCCGGTTTCGCCGGGTAACTTCCCGCACGATCGGCTTTTCGGCCTCATTGGGGAAAGTGGTGATCCCGTCCACCTCGGCCTTTACTTCGTCCAACAGTTTCTTTAATTCCCAGCCTTCCATCACTTCGATAACAACCGTGCCGAAGCCTTCCCTTGCGGTGGAATCGATTCGTTTTATACCGGCCAGACCGGCAACCCTTTCCTCGATACGCCGGATAATGGCTTCCTCCACTTCGGAAGGAGAAGCGCCCGGGTACTCCGTCGTCACCGTGATCCTGTCCAGGGAAAATTCGGGCATGATCTCTACTTTCATGGTCATCCCGGTAGTAATGCCCGCAAGGATGAGAAACAACATGAGGAGATTGGCAGCAACATGATTCTCCGCAAACCAGCCGATAATCCCTTTCATCCCTGTTTTGCCTCCTCCACCGGCACGGGACGAACGACCATCCCGTCAGTAATCGCCTTGAGGCCGGAGATAATCACCGTTTCTCCATTGCTGAGGCCTTCCTGGATCTGGACCGTTTCTCCGTCTATCCTGGCCACCACGATCTTTCGGAAACGGATTCGGTCCTCCTTATCGAGCACCCACACCACGTTGCCCTGATGCAGTGCGCTACGGGGAATCACGGCCATGTCAGGCACGGTTCGACCCTCGATCTCCACACGCACAAACAGACCGATGGCAAGCGGCGGTCTTTTTGCATAGGGCTTATCCACCCTGACGACCACCCGGATCATTCGTGTCCGCTGATCGATCTTCCCTTCGGATCGGACCACACGACCCTCCCAGA
>DUZB01000255.1 GCA_013349725.1 Deltaproteobacteria bacterium
GTAACGGATCGCTTCAAAAGGGTTGGGCAGATTCCTGTAAATGGAATCGCCGTCGTGGTAGATAAGAGATGTCTTTCCGTGCATGATTCGATCAGCCCTGATTACCTTGCCATGGAAGGCCGCCGCGATGGACTGATGTCCAAGACAGACGCCTAAAATGGGAATCCACGGAAAGAAAAATCGGATGGTGTCCACGGATATACCCGCTTCAGCGGGCGTGCATGGCCCGGGGGATATGACAATGGCATCCGGTTTCTTCGCCTTGATTCCCTCAAGGGAAATCTGGTTGTTGCGAAAAACCTCTACGACCTGTTTCATCTCTTCCAGCATTTGAACCAGGTTGTAGGTAAAGGAATCGTAATTATCGATCAGAAGGATCATCGCTGTCCGCCTTTTCCAGGGTCCTGAACATGGCCCCTGCCGCGATGAACTCTTTTGCCCGTTCTACGGCATCCTTGAAGTCCGATTCTCCGAAGTTGCTCTGAAGGTCCGAAACAGAAAAGGGCAGCTCAAGAATATCCCTGTGCAGGGGCGCCATCAGCAGGTCCACTGTCTCTTTTACCATTGTGAGAGCGTCCTTATAAGCCTGTTCCAGATTAGTATTTTTATCCACATGAGCGAATGCAACAATCTTCATCTCGTGTTTGAGATGGTCAAAAATGATGAGACGTCTTGAAGCGGTGAATACGGATTGGGGCCGATCATCTGCTGATGCGGAGAGTTGCGGTAGATCCTCCCACCTGTTGATCAGCTCGTAATCGCAGAAGCCCACCAGCCCTCCATGAAAGCGTGGGAGTGCTTCGGTCCCGGATGGTCGGTAACTGCTGGAGATGGACCGCAAGGTTTCCATGGGGTTGCGCAGGTTTTCCATGACCTGCAGTTCATTATTCCTTTGAATTTCCATTCGAATTCCGTTCAGGGTGGCCGTTATGAACGGATCGAACCCTATGAAACTGTACCGGCCCCAGTTCTCTCCTCCCTCAGCGCTTTCAAGCAGATAGGAAAACTGCCGGACTTTGATTCTCATATATACGGAAACAGGTGTTTCGGTATCTGCAAGGAGCTCCTGGTGAACAGGGATCAGGTTCCCCTTTTCGGCTGCCGCTCTGAACTCGGAAAAAGAAGATGCTGTTTTCAAAATGTTTCACCCATAAAAAAAGGCCGCGGGACTTAAGGCCCCGCGGCCTTTCATGGTCAGAACAAAAAAAACCGCGGGGCGCCTGGGAGGTGCGCCCGCGGTTTGGTTTTACTGTATTATATTAGCTTATCACCGATGGACACATCTCCCTGTTAAGGCAGCGCCACCACCAGTTCCTTTCGTTTAACCCGCTGATTTTCACGAATGTATTTTCCATGAAGGAGCTTATAGAGGCTTTCAAAATGATTGTCAAGAAAATTTTATTGTTGATGCTCATTTCATTTTTTTCTTGACAAATTCAAAGGCATTGTTTTAAAAGTTTTCACACAAACAAGAAAGGTTATCCAAGACATGATGACAATAACTCAGAACTGGCAGGGCTATTATTTTTATTTTAGGGGGATAAATATGCCCATGCGCTGATCAATGTTGTTGTTTTTAGATTTCAAGGCCGTGGGCAGGAAAAGCAGCCCACGGCCTTTTTTTTTGGCCTTGTTCCATGAAGTGAGAACCAACCGATGAATATCGTACTGACCGGATACAGATGCAGCGGGAAAACAACCGTCGGAAAAATCCTGGCCGGGAATCTTGGAAGAAGACTTGTGGATACGGACAGGATGATTGAGAAAAGGGTCGGGAATTCCATCGAGGGATTCGTCTCTGTAAACGGATGGGAAAAATTCAGAGAGATTGAACGGGAAATTGTGGCGGACATTTCTTCCAAGGACAACATGATCATCTCCACCGGCGGCGGGGTGGTCGCCGAACCGGAAAATGTGACGAATCTGAGAAGGAACGGATGGGTGGTCTGGCTCCATGCGGCTCCCCAAACCATCATGGACCGAATGAAAAAAGATGAACGTTCAGGTGGTGCAAGGCCCTCTTTGACCGGAAGAGGAGCCTGTAGTGAGATCGAAGAAGTCCTGAATGAGAGAAATAAATGGTATGCCGGGTCATGCGACCATCGCCTGAGCACGGATGATGTAAGCCCGGTTGAAGCGGCGGAAGCGATTACCAGGAAACTGCGTGCAGAACTGGGCGAAGGATAGGGAAAGATGGCGGGAAATTCTTTTGGACAATTGTTCAGGATTACGACTTTCGGGGAATCCCACGGAAAAGGGATTGGTGCGGTGATTGACGGATGCCCGCCGGGGATACCCCTCGTGGAGAACGATTTTGAAGGGGAGATGGCACGGCGAAGGCCCGGCCGTGTCGCTTTTGATACACCACGAAAGGAAATGGACAAAGTCGCCATCCTCTCGGGGACCTTCGAAGGACGTACGACAGGTGCTCCCATCGGTTTGTTTATCGAAAACACGGATGTCAAAAGCCGGACATACGAAGTGTTAGCCGACTTTTTCAGACCGGGGCACGCGGATTTTACCTACTTCAAAAAGTATGGCCATTTCGATTACAGGGGAGGCGGCCGTTCCTCCGCACGGGAAACCGCTGCAAGAGTGGCCGCCGGGGTGGTTGCCCGGAAGATTTTGGAACCTTTGGGAGTCGATATTTTCGCATATACCCTGGAACTGGGCGGTGTAAAGGCCAAGAAGATCGTGCGCGATGCCATCAAGGCCAACCCTCTTTACTGCCCGGATCCCGATGCGGTGAAAGCCATGGAAAAAGCCCTGCTTCAGGCGAAGGAAGAGGGGGATTCCCTCGGAGGGATCGTGGAAGTGAAAGTCATCGGTTGCCCGGCCGGTCTGGGTGAACCGGTCTTTGACAAACTGGACGCGGAGCTGGCAAAAGCGGTGATGTCGGTGGGAGCGGTGAAGGGAATGGAGATCGGGGCCGGTTTTGAAGCTGCCAGGCTGAAAGGTTCCCAGAACAATGACCCTTTGACGGAGAAAGGGTTCACGACAAATCGCTCGGGGGGAATCCTGGGCGGAATTTCCAATGGGGATGAGATTGTGTTGAGGGCTGCCGTCAAACCGATCCCTTCCATCTATAAGGAACAGGAGACTGTCGATCGCCAGGGAAAACCCGCACGACTCATACTTTCGGGGCGGTTTGATGTTTCAGCGGTGCCTCGTGTCGTACCGGTTTTGGAAGCGATGGTTGCCATCGTGCTGGCAGACCATGTATTGCGTTGGAGAGCAAACAGGCTCTAAGACAGGGTGTTGGCGCTTTTTTTATCTCTTTTATTATGGCACAGGTCAGCCCATGAGCTGAACAATTTTAAGAAAAGACAGCCGTGGGGGGAACGGATAACGAATGAGTACGATCCAACGGCGATCGGGCATGCGGCCCGTCTCGGGGCTGAACTGGGGGCCGACCTGGTCAAGGTATCTTACACAGGGGACGTGGATTCTTTCAGGGGGGTGGTTGAGGGGCGCCATGTCCCGGTTATCATAGCCGGCGGCCCCAGGATGGACTCTGATCGCGCGCTTCTTGAAATGGTCAGAGGGGCCATGGATGCGGGTGCTGCGGGGACATCCATCGGCCGTAATGTATTCCAGCATGAACGCCCCGACAAGGTCGTGGCCGCTCTGGGGATGATTGTTCATCAAAATGCCACCGTGGATGAAGCCATGGAGATGCTCAGAGAAAACAGCACAGAAAAGGAGGAAATGAGCCTTGAAAGAGGACCCAAACTGGCGGCGTAAGCCCGATTCGTTGGGCGGTCTGAGAGAGGAGATTGACCGTGTCGATGAAGAGATCCTTTCCCTATTGATCGAGAGACAGGCCGCTGCCCACGCGATCGGGCGGATGAAGGCGGAACAAGGCATGGACGTATTCGATCCGGTCAGGGAGAGAGAAGTGTTGCAGAAACTGATCTCCCTGAGCGATGGAAACCTGTCGGGGGAGCATACGGGGAACATTTTCCGGGAGATCATCTCCGCGTCCCGTTCCGTGCAGCAACCGCTCAACGTGGCATTCCTTGGGCCTGCAGGCACCTTTACCCACGAGGCTGCCCTGTCTCTTTTCGGCCATTCCGCCTGTTTTCAGCCGGCGGAATCGATCGAGGGAGTCTTTTCCATGGTTGAAAAGGATCTTTGCAGGCAGGGAATCGTTCCTATTGAAAATTCCTGCGAGGGATCCGTGCATACCACCATGGATCTGTTCTGTGGATATGATCTGAAGGTTTCCGGAGAAGTTTTTCTCAGGATACGGCATCATCTTCTGAGTCTGGAACAAAACAGAGAGGAAATCAAAACCGTTTATTCCCACCCCATGGCCATTGCACAATGCCGTTCCTGGATCATGGCGAATCTCCCGGGGATTCCCGTAAAGGAAGTTGAAAGCACTTCGGCCGCAGCTCTAAGGGCATCCAGTGAAAAGGGGGCCGCGGCCATAGGGAGCCGCTTGTCGGCTCAAGTCTATGACCTGAACACGGTGGTGGAAAACATCGAAGACAATCCGGATAATGTCACCCGTTTCTTGCGCATCGGCAAGACAGATACTCTGCCAACCGGAAA
>DUZB01000407.1 GCA_013349725.1 Deltaproteobacteria bacterium
CCGGCGCCAGCCTCTGTCCCGATGGAAGGTCGAAGCCATGAAGCCCAACCCGAAAATAAGAGCCGCGAAGAAAAGAGAAAAAGGTTGTTGGTATATTGAAAAGAACAGAAAGACAACCCAGGCATAGAGCCAGCACAATTCCATACCGGCGCCGGCGATAAATAGGAGTGCGCTTCTTCGCCCGTTCATTTTTCAGGCCGCAATAAAGATATCTTTGAGATAATAGACACCACTCTGAACGTCTGAATCACTGCCCTGTGAGATCTCGCTGGGAGGGCTTTTGCAGATAATATATACAGTTGGTATATGCCGCTGTTTGAAATACATTTTGCCTGCATTGTAATGATAGGCAAAATAGACACAAGTGGCATCGCCCGGCAGGTTCTCTGCGCTGTTTAAGAGATCTGCCATTTTTTCTGACGGCTTGATCCGGATCTTCGCCAGTGTTTCAAGAAATCTCGGCAGGTGACCTGAATTTTTCAAGACAGNTNGTCTATNCNCCCCCTCGCCTTGTTGAACGCAGTTGGTTATAAATCCCGTGGCATAATTCTGCGATTCCAGCGCCGCCGCCAAGGTTGCAATCACTTCGATAGCCCGTTCAAATTCGTCGTATGCCCCATTTTCATGAAACTGGTCCACATCAAGGACAAGCATTACTTTGTCTTGCTCAGCCGGTTCAAAGATCTTTTCCTGAAGCCGGTTATGACGTGCGCTTGCCTTCCAGTGAATAAAACGTGCGGGTCTGAAATGCTGATAATCCCGGGTGCCTAAAATATATGCGGGGTCCCGTACGGGACTTGCCGTTCCGGATTTGCCGAAGATGATTCTCTTTAGTAAAGGGAAAGGTTTTATGGGAACCATTCGTGGATATACGATAACATCAAGACGCTGATCTTCTTTCTTCTCTCTTGGAAAAATGCCGAAAAGATCTCCGGTCGTCAAAGAGGATGACCCTATCTGATAGATGCCCCGTTTCTGAGCAATGAATTTCCTGTGAAATGTAGTCCCTTGATACCAGAGCAGACCGCCTTCTTCATTTATGGCAGCATTGCTGCCGTCTGCCTGGAGGAAAGGTTCGATGAGAACCCTGATCTTAATAAAAACCGGCAGGAGTTTGTTATTCTCTATTCTGATTTTTAAATGTACTGTTTCGTCCGGAAAAAGCCGTTCCCTATCCACAAGATAGAGGCATTTGATTCCGCGGATACTGAGTATGCTCCAGAGCTTCAAGCCTGCATAGAGGAGTAAGAGCAGCAAAGAAAAGACAGCCAGGTCTTTCTGTTCGTACAACAGGGCCACAAAAAGGAGTATCCCTGTAAAAATAAGGAATATTGGCGTGAAAAACAGACTCGGTGTAATGGTCTCATTCAGATACGCGCTTTCGCTGCTACTCTTCATGGACCGGTACCGGAATAGTGTCCATGATTTTCTGGATAATCCCTTCTGCCGTTTCCCCTCGCAAACGTTCTTGTTCCTTTAAAATGACCCTGTGAGCAAGAACAGGGCGAGCAAGATATTTGATATCGTCAGGAATGACATAATCACGTCCCCGTATGGCAGATAATGCCTGTGCAGTACGCATCAGGCCCAGGGATCCCCTCGGGCTGGCCCCGAACCGCAAGGACCCGTTGTTTCGGGTTGCTTCAACAATATCTGCAATATATTTTTTTATGGGGTACGATAAACGAATATTTTTTCGCGTGTCCTGCATTTTCGCAACCTGAGAAGGGTCTGCAACGTTATGAAGACTGAGCAGAGGATCCGTCTTCTGAAACTGTTCCATGATGGCTATCTCCTCATCAATATCGGGATATCCAAGATTTATTTTCAGCAAAAATCGGTCAAGCTGTGCCTCAGGCAAGGGGAATGTCCCTTCCAGTTCGATAGGATTCTGTGTAGCCATAACAAAAAATGGGTGGGGCAGCTTTTGAGTCTCGCCATCAATCGTCACCTGTCTTTCTTCCATGCTTTCCAGCAGACTGGCCTGTGTTCTCGGAATGGTGCGATTGATTTCATCCGCCAGAAGAATATTTGTCATTACCGGTCCCGATTTGAAATCAAAATGTCCTGTCCTCTGATTATACACGTTAAAACCGGTGATATCCGAGGGGAGCAAATCGGGCGTAAACTG
Organism: Deltaproteobacteria bacterium; assembly: GCA_013349725.1. Next base: position 2,132 of record DUZB01000407.1, read on the forward strand.
CACCCGCTTAAACGAACCGCCGATGCTTCTGGCCAGCGATTTTGCCAATAAGGTTTTGCCCACACCGGGGACATCTTCTATCAGCACATGACCATCTCCAAGAAGAGCAACAAGAAGCAATTCAATGGAATCCTGTTTGCCCACAACTACTCTGGAGATATTTTCCATTATCTTTTTACATACATTGAAATCCATTTGCGAAACTATCACCCTTCATACCTTTCAAGGGCCTCAAAACCTTTTTTCATGGGTTTGAATACGGCGGCAGCCAGGATAGCCAGGGCCAAGGCAAAGGAGGCCACGATAAAACCCCACTGACCCATGGAAATCTCCACCCCTTTTTTCTGCGCCATGAATATCATGTAGACCGGCCAGGCCTCAATGAGAATCACAACCCCCGTTAAAACAGCGCTGGCAATCATATAGGAAAGACCGCCGAAACCCATGGATACCTGTGCGATGTTTTCATGTTGGAACCTTGGGTAGATGGCGCCAAAGCCCATCGCCATGGAAACGATGCTGAAGGTCAAAAGAAACATGGTAGCGGCGGACAAAACCATCATAAAAGAAGTGACATTGAGATAATAGTTGGTAAGGACAACCAGCGCCTCCCCAAGAAGGAGCATGGGCGAAAGAAAGAGGAGGTACTTTCCCCACAGGTAACGCTTTATATTAAGGGGAGAGGTCCGAATGATCCAATATGCCTTCCCCTCTGCGCTCACGGCGGTGAAAACGAAACGGGCGCAAACGGCAGAGAGGACAAAACCCGCAAGCCCCATATTCAGGAAAGCGAGTTCGTTCTGTAAAAAATCCAAAGGGATAGGGCTTTTATGAAGGGGAAGCACGCTGAAATTGTACACATACACTATCACAAGGGCGCCTAAGAGCAGAAGCTGTGTCCACTGGGTGTTGTCCCTGAAAAACACTTTAATATCTTTCGAGATAACGGCTCCAACTTCATCCCCGAAGGGCCTTGCGCAGGCTCCGGCTAAAAATGCAAGAACTCTTTTCCCCCCTAAACGTCTTTTTCTGGCTTCTCTCGACTTTGAAAAACCCGAAAAATAGACCAGATTAGCCATCCAGGTATTGATTACCATTACGGATAAGGCGGTCGTCCAGCTCAGTGCAATTTCAAAAAAGCACCCCTGGCCAACGGATGGCCGCAGACTTCCCCAGATGACTTTGCCGATCCAGCGCGTGGGTAGATAAGGGGAATCAGGCGCTTTTAAGGCGCCCATATACTGGACAACGGAGAAAAAGGCTTCCGGATCCACCAGCCTCTCCGGCCTCAGAAACCTGAACAGAAAGTACAGGGCGATCACCATCACGATGGACAGCAGTAGAATTATGTCTCTGGTACGCTGGGCAGGGATGATATGGACGAGGGCCATGGTGAGAAATATCCCGACCCCCGAAGCAATCATGGCCATGGCAACAATCATGTGTAAAAAGGTGAAATAAAAGCCGGCGCCCGAAGCGTACACGTACCCGTAGGCAAAAAATACGGGCATGGAGAAGATGAGAATCATCCAGGTGCTGTTTATAAAGGTCAAGATTACCCGGGACAGGAAGATCTCTTCGATGGAAACGGGCGTTGAAAGGCAGAGTTCAAGGTCATCGGAGAGAAAGAGGTTCGACAGGGCGGAAATCACGCTGCTGAATATGAGCAGGGAAAAGATCGTCAGGAGCAACATGGTGAGGAGGTGACGGGCCAACAGATCGCCGATCATCTCTATGGACTGGAAATATTTCAGAACCCGGCATGAAATCAGGAACATGCCTACCCAGAAAGCGATACCCAGCAATCCCATGAGGATGGTCTTTTTTTTCCCGGAGTTTCCCGACCTGATCAGGCGGTTTTTAATGCCGATCAGCCTTGGGCTGAGAAGAAGACAGAGGGTTTTCATGGGCAATCCTTTTTCCCTGGGTCAGGTTCAAGAAGAGGTCTTCCAGGTTTCCGTCCACCCCGGCGCGCTCCCTCAGCGCATCAGGTGTTCCGCAGGCAATAATCCGCCCTGCCTGAATAATCGCAATCTCTTGACAGACCTCTTCCGCCACATCGAGGGAATGAGTGGACATGAAAACCGTTGTCCCTTTAAGGGATTCTTCCCGGAAAATGTCTTTCACGAGCCGTGCGCCCCTTGGGTCCAGTCCAACCATGGGCTCATCCACGAGAAGAACTTTCGGTCGGTGAATAAGCGCGGAGCACATGACGAGTCGCTGCTTCATTCCATGGGAATAACTTTCGATTAACTCATCTCCCCAGTGCGTCAGATCAAACAGATCAAGAAGCTCGTCAATTCTTCTCACCAGGTCGGCAGTCTTCTCCAGACCGTAGAGCCCTGCCACAAAAGAGATGAACTCCAGACCCGTGAGCTTTTCGTACACATAG
>DUZB01000275.1 GCA_013349725.1 Deltaproteobacteria bacterium
CCCGCGAACGCGGGAATCTATAAGGTGTTAATGTTCCTGGATTCCCGCGTTCGCGGGAATGACGAAAAAGGATGATTTTCGACTTTTTACGGGACCATCAATTTTGATTTGCAATGAGATTGCAAAATGGGAGACATCTATGGAAACCGTAGACCTGGATCAGGGAGACCCTGATTTTGTCAAGGAACTGGCCGCGGAGGCCGGAGGCGGGGAGATATCCGCCTGCTTCACCTGTCGAACCTGTGCCGCAAGCTGCCCCATATCGGCCCTCAACGAGCAGTTCAATCCTGCAAAGATTATCCGCATGGCGCTTTACGGGTTGAAAGAAGAAATCCTCACGAGCGACTTCATCTGGCTCTGTTCCAGTTGCTACGCATGCCAGGAAAGATGCCCCCAGGGAGTCCACATCACGGACTTTATGACCCTTTTGAAGAACCTGGCTGTCAAAAAAGGCCATGCCCCTGCAGGCATAAAGGCCCAGCTGAAGCTTGTCACGGGTGAAGGAAGAATTTATCCCCTGGACGATTTTGACAACAAGAAAAGAAAGAAAGCGGGACTTCCGGAACTGCCTACATCCTGTGATGCCATCGTCAGGCTTTTCCCTGAAAACTTAGAGGACCCAGGAATACACTTATGAAATACGCACTCTTTTTAGGATGTACCATCCCGGCCAGAGCCCGGAACTATGAACTTTCCGCCAGAAACGTCGCAGAGAAACTGGGTATCGAACTCGTCGATATGGCAAAATTCATCTGTTGCGGATTTCCCATTAAAGCTTCCGATATGGAAGCTTCCGAGCTGCTGGGCGCCTACAATCTGGCCTTGGCCGAGGAACAGGGCCTCGATATATGCGCCCTGTGCAGTTCCTGCACATCCGCCCTGTCGGAGACGTCGCACCTTCTCACCTGGGATGAAGAAAGAAAAAACAAGATCAATGAGCGCCTGGAATGCATGGGACTGCAGTACGGGAAAGGGGCAAAAGTAAAGCATTTCGCAAGAGTTTTATTTGAGGAAATCGGGGCTGAAAAAATACGAGACCAATTTCAGATAGATCTCAGCGGCTTGAAGATTGCCGTTCATTACGGGTGCCACTACCTGAAGCCTTCACAGGTTCATGACCATTTCGATGATGTGGAAGATCCCCGTTCCATTGACGCCCTGGTGGAATTGACAGGCGCCCAAGTCGTAGACTATCCAGGAAAAAAGAGATGCTGCGGGGGTCCTGTTCTGCCTGTAGACGAAAAACTGGCCATGGCTGTGACGAAAGAGAAACTGGACGACATTTCCGCATCCGGAGCCGATGCCATATGCCTTGTGTGCCCTTTTTGCTCAGTCATGTACGATGGAAACCAGAAGAGCATTGAAGCGGAATATAATGTTTTCTATAACCTGCCCGTTCTCTATCTGACGCAAATCCTGGGGCTTGCCATGGGAATTGACCGGAAGGATCTGGGTTTGAACATGAACGTGGTCAAAACAAAGGAACTCCTGGAGAAGTATGCCTGATGCGTGCCGCTTAAGCAATATGCAACTATAAGATGTCGTATCCCATGAAGGGATGGATCGCGGTTTTTTTTGTCGAACCCGGCCCAGAGGCTGCTAAAATGCGGGAACACCGCGGGGAAAAGGAGGAATAGGGAACCGATGAAACGAAATACCCATCTTGATATCAATGAGGCGTTGTGCGGGACAGCCGTAAAGATCGAAGAAGACTACTGCCTGATCCGGTTAAATGCCACGGAGGCCATGAAGGTAGATGCCTTTGGTTTAATCCATGGAGGATTTGTCTTTGGTGCGGCGGATTATGCCGCCATGCTGGCAGTAAACCATCCTAATGTGGTTCTTGGATCAGCAGAGGTGCAATTCCTGAAACCGCTTAAAGTCAGTGAAACCATTTTTGCCGAGGCAAAGGTGGTGGAGAGCAAGGGAAGGAAGAAATTGGTGTCCGTATCGGTCAATGTGGAAGATAAGGAGATTTTTAAAGGCACATTCACCTGCTTTGTGCTTGACAGACATGTGTTGGATGCAGCTTAGATGCCCTGTACCATGGACTTGTGACAGACATGTGTTGGATGCAGCTTAGATGCCCTGTACCATGGACTTGTGATAGATAGCTTCCATCCATATGGTCGTGCCGGGTTTTAGAGCGCCAGCCGCAACAGCCCGGCGAATGCAAGGAAGATCAGCAGGCCGAGACAAAATTTTTTGTATGCGGCCTCAAGGGAAGGGCGAAACATGGCGATGCCCACCAGCACACCGGCCGTGACAACGGGTGCGAGCAGCAGGCCACGGATGATGGCAAGCTTATTCATAATGCCAAAACCAAGAAGGTATGCCAAATTCGTAAACATGCCGATAAACAGAAACATCACCAGGGACGCCCGCATGGTTCTGGCCGGCGCCTCGCGCGCGAGCACGTACAGAGCCACCACCATGCCACCCACATGCGCAAGACCCGTAACAACCCCTGCGGTGACGCCTGATGCGTACAGACCGGGTGTGCGGGCCAAAAATCTGGGGCTTACGCGGAGCAACTGCGCAATTGCCAGGGCGAGAATGATGCACAGAGCGATAAGCTTGGAGGTTTCAACCGGAAGCGCGTTGGTGGCGTACAGCCCCACTGGAAAACCGATCGCGCAACCGATCGACAGGCCCCAGACAATTTTCATGTCCGCATCCCGAATGCCGCCGCGGAACATGATCAGGCTGGCGGAGGCTTCAAGAATATAGCAAATCGGGATCAGCTCTATGGGTGGAAGGATCAGAACCACGCTCGCCATAATCAGGGCAGAAAGAGCGAACCCCGAAAAACCACGCACCATACCGGCAACGAAAACGACCCCGGCGCAAAGCAACATCTGCATCGACGTTAATTGTACCAAGTTTTGGATATGTTCTAACATGTGGGGCCTCTTTTCGTGGTTGATGTGGCATTTTTTTTCTTACCATCACGGTCTCAGCATGTCAATAAATCAAGAGCGTCCCTACATTCTCAGGACGCCCCCACCTTTTCCCGAATTTTCATGATCGTTGTTTCCATTTAGAAGATAGTGGAAATTGGATTGACACCAAATCTGTTTTGATCTAACAAAAGGGCAGGATAATGTAGAAAGGTCGTGCAGCGCGCAGAGGCGAATGGTTTTCTGCCGAGGATACCTTTGCGATGCAAAGGCCTTTGCGTGAGACCTGAGACTGAAACGGAGCGAAAGAAACATACTATAGAGGAGCTCTTATGATGACTACCAATGCTGAAAACGAATCCCTGTGGCCCATAGGCGTCTGCCCAAATCTGGGCATGGCTCTCCCCGATGACATGGTTGCCCTGACCCTGCATCGAGATCAGTACGGGCCTCCGGGCGAGGTCGTCAAACTGGAAAAGATATCCAGGCCGAGGCTTGGGCCCGTGGACGGCAATCGGGTCCTGGTTGCCATCCTGGCTACCGGACCCAACTTCAATACGAACTTTGCGGCTCTGGGACTTCCTGTACCCGTGTTCGGCAAAGGAGACAGCGCAACCATCCATATTCCCGGGAGCGACGCCCTTGGGATCGTGGTGGACGCAGGGCCGGTTGTCACCAGGGTCAAGGTGGGACAGGCGGTTATTCTGGATTCCTGGACCCGGCGAAATTTCATACGAGGGTATGAAACCCACGACGGATTCAATGCCCAGTTCGCCGTGGTAGATGAAATCCGGGCCATCCCCTTAACCGGGCCCCTTGCCGAACAGTCACCCGAGCGCCTGGCAGCCATGATGCTTACCCATGGCACCGCTTACAGGGCCGTGGTGGAGCGGCTTCAGGTTCAACCCGGTGATTCGGTTCTCCTTTTGGGAGGAGGAAAAGGAACCAGCTTTGCGGGCGCCCAGATCGCCAAGTCCCTTGGCGCACGGGTTATTTTGATGGGGTCCAACCCGGATCTGGGGGCGGCTCTTGTGGAACGGGGTATCGCTGATGCCTTTGTGGATCGAAGAACGATTCCTGCCGAGGTCTTCGGCGTCATAAAATCCGGGGAGGTCTATGGCGAATGGGTGAAGAAAACCGAGGCCTTTCGACGGGCCATATTTTCCGCCAATGATGGCCGACCCGTAGACAAGATCTTTGAGCATACGGGTGGCTTGAACTTTCCTTTGCTGGTCTCCGCTCTTAAAGACAATGGGAGGTTGGCGTTTTTTGGCGCAACCGGAAAAGGGATGAAGGGTGAATACAAAGAAACTTTCTTCTACGATGGGAAACGTTTTGTGTTGGACGCTCGCTGGGCCTGGATGCGGCAGAAACAGATCGTCTTCCGCAAAAGCCAACCGGAAGCGATTTTTTCAGAAATCGGTTTATTGCCCGGTAGAAAAGGGCTCATCTGGGGGGCCGATGCGTACGCCATGGCCTTTGTGAAGGCTGCCCTGGCAAGGAGAGCGGAAATCGCCGTCATTGCCTCCCGAACAAAAGAGAAAGAAGGGATCGCAGCCCTGGAACGGATAGGTGTTCCGGCTTCCAACGTGATTGACCGGGACGGGCTGGACCTGCC
>DUZB01000389.1 GCA_013349725.1 Deltaproteobacteria bacterium
TAAATAAACGCTTGAAATTTGTTTTTAAATTTTCTAAACTAACAAGTTTAAAAGATCTGTTGGCGGGCAAAAACACTCAGGGGGTATTTAGCTTAATGGAAAAAGAGACAAACTTTGGAACCCAAGACAAAACCATCGAAACTGAAGACGTTGATATGACTGTTGAAAACGAGCAAGATACAGGAAGCCGGAATACAGGGGAAGAAAGCAAGGATACGCTTCAAGAACCTGTAGTTGAAGCAAATGTTGATCGCTCTGAAAAGGACGAAGCAAAATCGGATGCGGAACTTTCTTTTGAACGGTTGGAAGATGACGAGGATGAAGTAGAAAATGAATTCATGCAGATGTATGAAGAAAGCCTCAAGAGCATCCAGGAAGGGGAAGTTGTTTCCGGTGAAATCGTCCAGATAGACAAGGAATATGTCCTGGTGGATATAGGGTACAAGTCGGAAGGCCAGATTCGCATCCAAGAATTTTTCGATCCGGAAGGCAATCTGACTGCCAAGGTTGGAGACAAGATTGAAGTACTCCTTGAAAGAAGAGAAGATGACGAGGGCGTCATCAGGCTTTCCAAGGAAAAGGCCGCCAAGATCAAAGTATGGGATAAGGTCAAAAAGATCTATGAGAGTGATGAGACCATCAGTGGTCAGATCATCTCCAGAGTAAAGGGTGGTCTTTCTGTGGATATCGGTTTGCAGGCCTTCCTGCCTGGATCCCAGGTAGATCTCAGGCCTATAAGAGACATGGATTCTCTCGTGGGCACGGTGCATGATTTCAAGATCGTGAAATACAATAAGCGCCGTGGAAATATTGTTTTGTCCCGGAGGGCAATACTGGAAGCAGACAGATTGAATCTCAAAGAAGATACGTTGAAAATTATTGAAGAAGGAAGCGTGCTTAAAGGAACCGTGAAAAATATTACGGACTATGGCCTGTTTATTGACCTGGGGGGTATTGACGGACTGGTGCATATTACGGATATGTCCTGGGGCAGAGTGGGGCATCCTTCTGAAATGCATCAGGCAGGAGACGAAATTGAAGTAAAAGTCCTGAGTTTCGATAAGGAAAAAGAACGTGTGTCTTTAGGCATAAAGCAGTTGACGCTTGATCCGTGGAGCCGTGTGGAAGAGGTTTATCCCATAGGCGCCAGAGTTTCAGGACGGATTGTCAGCCTGACGGATTATGGTGCGTTTGTGGAAGTGGAACAAGGTGTTGAAGGCTTGATTCACGTTTCCGAAATGTCCTGGACAAGAAAAGTACGGCATCCTTCCCAGATCCTTACCGTTGGTGATGCCGTGGAAACCATTGTTTTGAATATGGATGTGGGACGAAAGAGAATTTCTTTAGGGATGAAACAGGTGGAACCAAACCCGTGGGACGTGATTGAAGAAAAATATCCCATTGGAACGACCATTGAAGGCAAGATAAAAAATATTACGGATTTCGGCGCATTTATCGGTATTGATGAAGGGATTGACGGCCTGGTCCATATTTCCGATATCTCATGGACCAAAAGGATAAAACACCCTTCAGAGGTGTATAAAAAGGGACAGGAAGTCCAGGCGGTGGTCCTGAGCATCGATAAGGAGAATGAGCGCTTTTCATTAGGCATCAAGCAGCTAGCGGCGGATCCTTGGGATGAAATACCTATCCGATATAAACCGGGAACGCGCGTTACGGGCGCCATCACAAACATTACGGACTTTGGCCTTTTCCTTGAACTTGAAGAGGGCATAGAGGGGCTTGTTCATATTTCCGAAGTGTCTGGGGATAAAAAGGGCAATCCGCTTTCGCGTTTTCAGATTGATGATGTCATCCAGGCGAAAGTCATTAATGTTTCCAGACAGGATAAAAAGATCGGGCTTTCTATTAGAAAACTGGAAGAAACCAGCGAGAAAGATTCTTTCAGAAGCTATCTGAACAACAACAAGGAAGCCACTTCAAATCTCGGTGAGTTGCTCCGCGAAGAAATGATGAATAGGGAACAGCAGGAAGAAAATTAGTCACATCCAATCTCTTGAAATCCGGAGAGTCCGCCGGTAGAGATTAGGCCCGCCCTCACATTTTGTATACATCCCCCCTTGGTGGGGGGTGTATGCAGATCCAGAAAATACCGTGAGGTTGCATACTGTTAAACATATTCCTAAAAGCAAACCTTAATCTATTCCGATTCCATGAAAAAAAAAAGACGTCCAATACTCCTCGTTCTGGTCATACTGTCTGGAATTGGCCTTTTCCTTGGGGCGACGGGGATCCTTGTCCTGAAGCTTTTCACCCCTTCTTCCAACCTGTTCCTGACTGAAAAAATAGGGGTTTTGACCGTTGATGGGACCATCACCTCTTCTCAGAAAATAACGGCTCAGCTGGTCAAATTTGCGGAAGACAGGAGCATAAAAGCGATTCTTGTCAGGGTGAATTCACCGGGAGGCAGTGTTGGTCCTTCACAGGAAATCTACAGAGAAATCCAGAAAACGGTGTTGCATAAGAAGGTGGTCGTTTCCATGGGCGCCGTTGCCGCTTCCGGAGGCTATTACATTTCTGCTGCAGCGGATAAGATTGTCGCGAATCCCGGAACCATCACGGGCAGCATTGGGGTGCTTATGGAATTCGTGAGGCTCGAAGAGCTCATGGATAAAATAGGTATTGACCTTGAGATCATGAAAACCGGAGAGTTCAAGGCCATGGGATCTCCGGACAGAAAGCTTACGGAGAGTGAAAAAGAGATCATTAATGAACTTATCTACGATCTACAGAGACAGTTTGTGGAGGCGATTGCGGCAGGAAGAGGGCTTCCTCTTGAGAAGGTGCGACAGATTGCCGATGGCCGCATTTTTTCAGGGGCGAAAGCAAAGGAATTAGGGCTTGTGGACATGTTGGGAAATTTTCAGGATGCGGTGCAACTGACGAAGGAACTGGCCGGGATTCGCGGAGATGTGGTCCTGGTACGTCCTGAAAAAGGCAGCCTGGCGCTTTTGGAAAGGCTCATGGATTCAGGAGCAAACTCTCTGGAGCGGGTCCTTGAAGGTTTCAAGACCCGTATTGAATATCGATGGCACGGATTTTCAAGGGCGGATTAAAAAAAACTACTGACGTCCCCTTTCCCCTGTCGAATGATTTCCGGTTGATCATTTATCAAAGATACCACACTCGATGGATTTTGAGACAGCATCCCCCCATCAATGATCACGTCGACCTGTGAACCATAAGCTTCTTTTATGGCATAGGGGTCATCGTATCCGGCGCTGGTGCTGATGATCGGTCTGCCAAAGGTGCTGACAATGTCCAGACAGGTTTGATTATCCGGTACGCGAATACCAACGGTTTTTCTTTTGGTGAGCATAATCCTGGGAACAAGTCTGGTTCCTTCAAGAATAAAAGTATAGGGACCAGGGAGAAGTCGTTTCATGTTCTTGTAGGCATAATTGGATACCAGGGCGTAGCGACTGATCTCTTTGAGGCTGTCGCAGACAAAAGAAAACGGTTTTGAAAGGGGTCGGTTTTTGAGCCTGTAAATCCGCTCAATGGCCTTTTTGTTGAAAAGATCACATCCGATTCCATAAAAAGTATCTGTAGGATAAACAATGAGTCCTCCATCCTCCAGGATCTCACTCACGCGGGAAATGAGGCGTTGTTGAGGGTTGTCCGGGTTGATGGAGACCATGAGTGGTTCTTTTTTTTTCGCGGTTTTATTTCCCATATCTGATGATACACCGGTGATGCAGGGTTGATGGTCTCGTGTGAAACTTCATTGGTTTTTGGTGTCAGGTGTCAGGTTTCGGGTGTCAGGATTACTTCGGCTCCGCGATCCTGATAGATACCTGGCGCTCTTCAGTTTTGTCAATGTTTGCTGGTTATTGGTTCTCCTGAAACCTGAATCCCGCTGTAGCGGGAAAACCTTGTCGAGAAGTTTTAGGTTTTAAGATGAATGAGTACTTGCTTTTCGCTGTCTTTTCCTTCATTCTGGGACTCGCTATGGGGAGTTTTCTGAATGTATGCATTTATAGAATCCCCCTGAAAAAATCTATCGTTGCCCCTTCTTCCAGTTGCCCTCACTGCGGGCAGGCCATCCGTTTTTACGACAACATACCCGTATTGAGCTTCCTATTCTTATGGGGAAAATGCAGGTATTGCGAACATTCCATTTCGTGGCGCTATCCGCTTGTGGAATGCCTTTCCGGATTCTTAAGCCTTCTACTCTATATCAAGTATGGGGCACATTTACAATACATTGTGTATCTCTTTTTTGCACTCTCCCTTGTGGTGGTTACGTTTATTGATCTTGACCATAAGATTATCCCTGATATTCTTTCTCTTCCCGGCATCGGGATGGGGATTGCCGTTTCATTCCTGCCCGGAACCATCTTCTGGCTCGATTCACTGATAGGGGCTATTGCCGGTGGGGGGATCCTTTTTTTAGTGGCTGTGGGTTATGAGCGCATGACCGGGCGAGATGGGATGGGGGGGGGCGACATTAAACTCCTTGCCATGATCGGGGCGTGGATGGGG
>DUZB01000260.1 GCA_013349725.1 Deltaproteobacteria bacterium
CAAGGCTTTCTTCAGAATGCCCTCCGGCGGGATCACATTGTAATGCAGTGCAGCTTCCTTTTTCAGATCCATTCCAAAGGCAACGGCCATCAGCTGTGTGAGATACACGATCGGGATGTCAAAGTCGGTGCCATATTTTTCATTCACCCTGCCCTGGTACATCTCAAGGTTCATGGCGCACATGGGGCATACCGTAGAAATAATTTCCCCACCATGATTCACGGCGTCTTCCAGGATATTTTTTGCTAATTCCAGACAGTAATCCATTTCCGGAAGAAAAATCCCCGATCCACAGCACTTGATTTTATTGGGGAAAGGAACCGCTTCCGCGCCAAGGGCTTCAATAAGCCGGTCCTGGACAACAGGCTTGTTCACGCTGTCATACTCTCCAAAAGGCCGAACCGACTGGCATCCCACATATCCTGCCACCTTGAGACCCTTCAACGGTTTGACCACTTTGGCCTTTATCGCGTTCACACCCACATCATTATAGAGAACATCCTGTAAGTGCCGGACTTTGATGCCGCCATTATAGGTAAGCCCCCCCTCTTTCAGACACAGGTTGACCTGGCTGAGAAGCTCTGGATCATCCTGTATCTCATGGTTTATCTTGATCATCTGGATGTAACAGGAGCTGCAGGGCGCCACGATATCATACTTTGCCCTGGCCTCCGCCAGAGCAAGATTCCTCGCATTCAGGACCTTGACGGCAAGATCATTGGCGCCTGCATAAGAGATACTGGCGCCACAGCAGTTCCAGTCTTCAATCTCTTCGAATTCAATGCCCAGGGCCTTGCAGACCGGATTGAGAGATACTAAAAAATTGGCGCCGGTCCCCTCTAAGCTGCATCCCCAGTATAGAAAGTATTTCATGCCAGAGTACCCCCTTTCCCGATTTTTTCCGCTTTGTCCAGCATCTTCCTCAGGGAATTAATTCCCTTGATCTTTCTCTCCGGAAGCAATTTCATCCTGTGGTGCAGCAACAACTTAATACCGATATCCATGAAATTAAGTGTGGCCTTGATGCCATTCATAAACCCCCCGGCAAAAAACACCCGCCTTGGAAGGTCCTTCTCATCGATACGGCCAAGCTTGTACACCTGTTTCCAGAATTCCCGTCCAAAATCGGCCGTATCCTTGCGAGGGACATACCCTTTTGTCAGGGCATAATGAGCCAGTCCATGCATCACATCGATCACGGGAATGGACCGCGGGCATCGAACCTCACAGGTATAACAGGAAGTACACAGCATAATAGCCTTGCTGCTCAACACCTCTTCCCTCTTTCCAGCCCTGATCAGGGAGAAAATCTGTCTCGGAGGGTAATCCATATGTTCTCTCAAGGGGCACGAACCCGCACAGACGCCGCAGTTCATGCACATTTTAATCTCATCCCCTGAGTCCACATTCTGGAAGACCTCCTGGCTGAAGGAGGGACCATAGTTTACCTTATTTTCCATAAGCGACCTCTTTTCACTGGGAGTTATGGTTCATCAATACCTGCCATTCTTCCGACCAGAAAATATCCGTCCACCAGCTGCCATTTTGCCTTGCTGCCCAAATGAAAATGAACAGCGGAGCATATTTAACGAAGGCGCCAGGCCTGCTACCATCCCTTATAGGGGTTGGGGCCGACCTCTTCGATCTTCTCCATAAACTCATTAATGATTCCCGGGATCTTATCGTAGTCCGAGATACCCACTTCCACAAACTTTACCCGATCGGACTCCAAGGCCAATCTGTCCAGGGTCTCCGACACCTTGCTCAGTCTGGTTTTGGCCAGTTCGCTTCCCTTGATAAAGTGACACTGATAATCATCCCCGTGCTTGCATCCCATGAGAAGAATACCGTCAATTCCCCGGGAAAGGGCATCGGCAATCCAGACCAGGTTCAGGGAACCAAGACACCGCATGGGAATGAACCGCATGTATGGGCTCCATTTCATGCGCTTGATTCCAGCCATGTCCACCGCCGGATAGGCATCATTCTCGCAGACCAGACAGATTACCCGCGGTTTTTCCTCGTCTTCTTCCGGCACATGCACGGCCTTGATCATGTTTCCAATCATACCGACGGAATAGTTTTTGAAGGAAATAATTCGCTCCGGACACGCCCCCATACAGACACCGCAACGTCGGCAGCGGGTGGGATTGGGCAGAGGATTCGCCTTTTCATCTTCATTGATCGCCCCGAAAGGACATTCTTCCGTACACCGTTTACACTGGGTGCATCGCTTCATGTTGAATTCAGGATAGGTCATGTCGCCGGCCCTTGGATGAACCGCCATCCCGATTGCCGTTGCCTCGGTGCACTGAATCGCCTTCATCGCGGCCCCCACTGCATCGTCAATGGCCTTGGCCGTCTCCATGGGGCGTCTGATCCCGCCTGCGGTATAGATGCCTGTTCTTCTCGTTTCATAGGGAAAACAGATAAAGTGAGAATCAGGGAATCCATACTTGAGGGTGGGCAGCTCCGGACCCTGTCGATAAGCCAGATTCAGGGCGCTGTTGGCAAAAAAACCGGAATCGGGAACGACTTCGATCATTCCATTCTCATCGGCCCCTTCTGCATCGGCAGGGGCCTTGATCCGTGGCGTTTTCACCGGTCTGGAAGCGGGAACCATCCCGACTGCCAGCACCACAAGATCCAGGTCTTCGATTTTCACATTTTCCCCGAGAAGCTCGTCATCAGCCTCTACAAACAGTTTTCCTCCGGATTCCCCAACCGTCGTTGTCGTGCCCCGCACAAAAATATTTCCGTCATTCTGGGCCTTCCTGTAAAAATCTTCCGACTGTCCAACGGTACGGACATCCTTATACAGGATATAGTTTACCGCTTCGGGGTCCTGCTCTTTCAGGTATGTGGCCTGTTTCATGGAAACCAGGCAACAGGAAGACGAACAATAGGGGAGATGCTCCGGATCCCGTGATCCCGCACACTGAATAAACAGGGCGTTTTTCACCGGACTCCCGTCCGAAGGCCGGGTAATTTTGCCGGCAGCGGCCATTTCTTCCATTTCCACATTCGTAATCACATCCTTGAATTTGCCATAACCCAGATGCCCCAATTTGTTGGCATCGTAGGGCACCCATCCGGTGGCCTGAACAATGGCCCCCACCCTTTCCGTTGAAGAGTTGCCGTTCGCCTTGATATCCACGGAATAAAGTCCTGGACCGCCGCTGGTTTTTTCAACCGTAGCAGAGGTAAACACCTTTATCTTAGGATTGTCTTCCACTGACTTGATGAGTTCAGCAGCCCCTGTATCCGATAATTCCTTGTACGGCGTGGTCACGAGCTTTTTCATTTTCCCAAGGAACCCGCCTAAACGATCTTCTTTTTCCACGAGTATCACCTGGTATCCGGCCTTGGCCGTCTCCAGGGCAGCAGTCATTCCGGCAATGCCCCCGCCAACGACCAGAATATCTTTTGAATATTCTTCTTCCGCCTTAAACGGCTCCGGAATAGACGTATCCTTGACTTTGGCGCAGCCAACCCTCAGATTGTCTTCGGCCAGCATCTGGGTATCTTCTTCGCCTGGAGGCTGCGACCATGCCACCTGCTCCCTGAGATTCACCCTTTCGACAATCTTGTCCCCGCCGAAATTGAAGACATCATAATTGACCCGCTGCGAACAGGCAGCGATGATAATGGTATTGACGCCCTCTTCTTCAATATCTTTTGTAATGACCTCAATCCCTTCCGAACCGCACAGGAAGTTATGGTCTTTGATCAGATCGATACCGAAATCTTCAGTGCCGTTTTCCTTCAACTGCTCCACGTCCACGGCATCGCCGATCCCGCATCCGGTACATATGTAAACTGCTGTTTTCTTGTCCATCAAGTTACCTCCTCGCGATTGATTGAATAGCCCGCAGGGCCGATGCAGTGGCATCCTGGACAGACGAAGCGACATCTGTTGGTCTTCTGACGCAGCCGGCGCCGTAAATACCAGGCTTTTCAGGATCACAGGTCATGAAGCCGTATTCATCATAGGAGACATCAGGCGACGTCTCAAGCTCAAGCTTGTTGGGCGCCATACCGGTCGCCAGCACCACCATATCATAGGTCATGCGAATCTGCTCACCCGTCCTTGTGTTTTCTCCTTCAAGAAGGAGATCGCCTGTTTCCTCGTCTTCCGAGATATTGGCGATCTTGCTCTTGATAAAAACAATTTTCTCATCCTGCTGCACCTTGGTGTAAAAATCTTCCAGTCTGTCAAGAGCCCGGATGTCTATAAAAAAGATCGTCACATCGCTTTCCGGCGCCTTCTCTCTCATGTAGGTGGCCTGCTTGAGCGAAGCAAGACAGCATATACCTGAACAATAGGGAAGATGGTTGTCGTCTCTTGATCCGGCACACTGGATAAAAGCGACGTTCTTGACCTCTTTGCCATCGGATGGACGGACTATTTTTCCTCCGGTGGGTCCGAGGGGAGAAGCAAGCCGCTCCATCATGACGTTCGTGATGACATTTTTATATT
>DUZB01000281.1 GCA_013349725.1 Deltaproteobacteria bacterium
CGCCGAATTCATCCTGCTCTTCCCGTGTAATGTTATACCGCTCCGCGACATTTTCAGCAGTCAGTCCCATCCCGGTAAAAGCACCCGGTCTCGTGTCTACCAGTGCTGGGTTGGGGTACATCATGCTTCCCCCCATGGGAATCTGGCTCATGCTTTCCACGCCCGCGGAAACAACTACATCGGCAAAACCACACATNATTTTTTCCGCACCGATGGCAATGGCCTGGAGCCCTGAGGAGCAGAATCTGTTTACTGTCATTCCGGGCACCCGGTCCGGCCATCCCATGGACATAACCAGGACGCGACCAAGGTTCAGGCCTTGCACGGATTCGGGAAATGTGCACCCGACAATCAGGTCGTCAATCAGGGCCGGATCCAGGTTCCCGGCCCGCTTCATCAAGTCCCCTAACACGGCACACCCCATTTGCTCCGGCCTTGTGTCTTTCAATATTCCGCGGGGGGCCTTTCCAACTGCCGTCCTGCAGGCTGCAACAATTACGGCTTCTTTCATCATATCTTCCTCCCTCCAGATTTGTTCAATGGGTTGAGAGATTATTCAGTCAAACTGCCGGCTGCCTCAACTCGCGCAGCAATGCAGGGTGACTGCGAAATATTCTTAGTTCCTGAGCGGTTTGCCTTTGGTCAGCATATGCTGAATCCTGGCCTGGGTTTTCGGATCCCCCGCCAGGCTCAGAAATGCCTCCCTTTCCAGATCAAGCAGGTATTGCTCACTTACCATGGTATCGGGGAGAACGTTCCCTCCACAGAGGATGTATCCTATTTTTTCGGACACGGTCACATCATGGTCTGTGATGTAGTTCTGTTCATGCATGGTCCAGAGGGCAAGTTTGATCATGGCAAAAGTACTCTCTCCCGGAACCCGGATCGCATCTCTCGGCCTTGGCGGGGTGTAGCCTTCCAGATTCATGGCCAAAACCGTATCCTTGGCTTCCTGGATCTGATAATCCCGGTTCACGGTCATTTTGTCCGTTGCTTTCAGGAAACCCATTTTGACCGCTTCCGGACCTGAAGTGGATACCTTGGCCATGGCAATGGTTTCAAAAGCCCTGGCAACAAAAGGCATCATTTCAATCTGTTTCGGGTAAATGCCCCCTTTTTGGACCTCAAATATCCGGTCCGTATTTCTCAGGAACATCTCTTTTGTGCCGCCCCCCGCAGGCACCAGGCCCACTCCGGCTTCCACAAGTCCCATGTACGTTTCCGCCGCGTACCTGACCCTGTCAGCCGCAAGGCAGATTTCACACCCCCCGCCCAGGGCCATCCCCGCGGGCGCCGCCACAACGGGTTTGTCTAAGTATTTGAGTTTCATCAGGGCATTCTGCAATGCTTTGATCCCCCAGTCCAGATCATCCCATTCCTCTTCCTGCGCGGTGAAAAGAACGAGCGGAAGATTTGCCCCCGCGGAGAAATTGGTCCCGTGATTGGCGATAACCAGACCGTCGAAATCCCTGTTCACGATCTCTCCTGCCTGGGTCATCATGCTTATAATATCATCGCCCAGGGCATTCATCTTGGTATGGAACTCCAGGCAGGCCACACCGTCGCCGATGTCTATAAGGGAGGCGCCTGTATTTTCCACGACCACCTTCTTCTGGTCTTTGAGGGAAGGCAGCAAAATAATTCCGGGTTTGGAAGGGACTTCTTTGTACTCTTTGGAGGCGGGATCATAGAAAAAGAGGACACCTGCCTCCTTTTTGTAGAAGGACTCCTTCCCGGCAGTGAGCATCTCATCCACCCAGGAGGGGATTTCATAGCCCGCTTCTTTCATTTTCCCCACGGATTTTTCCAGACCGATGGCATCCCAGGTCTCAAACGGCCCCATCTTTCTGGCAAAACCCCACTTCAAGGCGTTGTCTATGTTTACGATATCGTCGGCGATCTCGGGGATTCGGTTGGCAGAGTAAATCAGGGTTTCTGAAAGGGTTCGAAAGGTAAACTGGCCCGCAAGATCTTTTGCGTAGAACAGGGTTTTTATTTTTCCCCCGACTCCGGGTGCATTGTTGGCCGCTTCCAGCGAGGCGAATTTCACTTTTTCCTGCGGCGAATGTTCCAGGGTATTGTAATCGATGGAAAGGATCACCCGTTTTCCATCGGCGCCCTTGCTCTTTTTATAGAAGCCCTGTTTGGTCTTCTCGCCCAGGAGTTTTTTCTCCAACATTTTTGAAATAAAATCAGGGGCTTTAAATATGTCCCGTTTTTCGTCATCCTGAGCCCCTTCGTAGACGTTGTCCGCCACGTGAAGAAGCGTATCCAGCCCGACAAGGTCTGCCGTCCTGAATGAGGCGCTCTTCGGATTACCCACCACGGGACCGGTCAGCTTGTCTACCGCCTCCACGGAAAGCCCCAGGTCAACCATGGCTTTGATGCCCGCAAACATGCTGAAGGTTCCGATTCGGTTGGCGATGAAGTTCGGGGTGTCCTTGGCATAGACAATGCCTTTCCCCACTACTCTTTCACAGATTCGGGCCAGGGTCGCAACCACTTGCGGCAAGGTGTCGGGGCCAGGTACAATCTCAAGAAGCTTCATATATCTCGGGGGGTTAAAAAAATGGGTAATCGCGAAATACTTCCTGAAATCCTCCGACCGCCCCCGGCACATTTCTTTTGCAGGAATTCCCGAGGTGTTTGAAGTAATGATGGTCCCCGGCGTTAGAACGGCTTCGATCTTTTCAAAGACACGCTGCTTGATGTCAAGCCTTTCCACCACAACCTCAACGATCCAGTCAACATCTTTGAGTTTCTCCAGATCATCCTCCAGGTTCCCGATGCTGATCAGCCTGGCGTTTTCAGGAATATAGAAAGATGCGGGTTTCGATTTCAGGGCAACATTGAGCCCATTAAGGCCAAATTTGTTCCTGAATCCCTTGCTTTCTCCTGCAAGGCCTTTTTTCTTGTCGTCGTCGGTAAGCTCAGGGGGGACAATATCGAGCAGAATTGTCTCGATCCCCACATTGGCCAATTGGGCGGCGATGGTGGCCCCCATCACACCGGCCCCGATGACGCCGGCCTTTTTTATTTTTCGGTCCATAGAAACCTCCTTGAAAAATCGTATTAGGTTCACCGTTACTTTCTCTGGATGACGAAAGAAGACAAAAAAAGATGAATGAATTGTCATTCATTTTTGACATTAGTATGGCCGCCATGGGATGTCAAGCATTTTTCGATAGTATTTTGACAGAGAAATTTTAAACTTGAAATTTGGAATTTTCCTTGTGCTTTTCGGCGCAATTCTGCATGGAAAGGGATATGGAACCGATGACCATTTCAAAACGGATACTTGGCTGGTACGCCCGGCATCAACGGGATCTGCCCTGGCGCCGGACACGCGACCCCTACGCCATCTGGGTTTCTGAGATCATGCTTCAACAGACCCGTGTGGATACAGTGATACCTTATTATGTATTATTCATGGAAAGGTTTCCGGTGGTTCAAACACTTGCTGAAGCATCCCTTGAAGAGGTTTTGAAAGCCTGGGAGAATCTTGGCTATTATTCGAGAGCCAGGCATCTCCATAGAGCATCAAAAAAAGTAGTGGAAGTATTCAGTGGAAAAATTCCGGAAACCCGGAGTGAGCTCCTCAGCCTTCCCGGTATCGGGCCCTACACAGCCGCCGCCATTCTGAGTTTTGCTTTTGGGAAGAACGTGGCTGCGATGGATGCGAATGTGGTTCGAATACTCTGCCGAATCTTTGCTGTTCAAGAACCCCCTCAACAGGCTCACACCAGAAAGCAGCTTTCCCATATGGCCGGCAATCTGGTCCCCGAGGGAGACTCTTCATCCTATAATCAAGGGCTTATGGACTTGGGGGCCACCATCTGTACGCCTCGAAGGCCTTCCTGCAAAACCTGCCCCCTGAACGATCTCTGTGAGGCCTATGGCAGGGGCCTGCAGGAACAGCTGCCGGTAACTGTAAAAGGTCCACCGATCCCTCACAGGGAAATGACAGCAGGCATCCTTACCGACAATGTAGGCAGGGTGCTTGTTGTCCAGAGACCGGAAGAAGGCTTTCTTGGGGGATTATGGAAATTCCCCGGAGGCGAGAAAGGAAGAAATGAAACCCTGACAAAGGCTCTGGTCAATAGAATCCTGGAAGAAACAGGATTGGAAGTTGAAGTCAAAAAGAAAGTGACGTCAGTCCGTCACGCCTATACCCATTTTCGAATTACCCTTCATGCATTTCGCTGCAGTCTGGATGTGTCGCAAATACAGGAGTCCGACAATCCATCTATACAATGGGCGCCATTTTCGCGATTGAAAGACTACCCCATTTCAAAGGCCGACAGGATGATTATTGAAGCCCTTTATCCGGCTGGCGGATAGCTTGTGCTCCATGATGATGCTCTTGAGGTGGATTCTGTCCACAACCTCAAATCGTGTGCCCGCGCCTGCAAGTGCGACAGAGAATTCCTCTGCCAAGAATCGACCCAGTTCAGT
>DUZB01000397.1 GCA_013349725.1 Deltaproteobacteria bacterium
GGGCTCTTCCGAAACGGGGATCGACTTCTGAATCAAGACTGGTTCCCTGGGATGTTATGGCAATTTTCATTTTCTCTCCTCAATCATTAAAGCCCGAAATGCCCTATTGCCCTGGCTACATCTCGTCAGCAGCAGCTCCTGATAAGCGGTTCCGGTATTCATCAATGGTTTTGTGCAGGGCTTTGATTGCCAGGCGTGCACAATGTACCTTCTGGTCGGGCATTTTTTCGAGTTCACGGTAAAGAGTGTCCAGATTTATGCTTTTTGCTTCATCAAGACTTTTTCCCTTCGCGAGGCCAATGACAGCACAGCCTGAAGCCACGGCGCCGGGACATCCAAGGACCTGGATTTTGGCATCTCTGATCTTGCTTCCGTCAATATTCAGAGAAACTTTCATCGTATCACCGCACGGGCCGGTAATATCCGTGACCTGGTTTGCTCCTTCAAGAATCCCAAGGTTCTCCTTTGACAGAAAATACGCAATCGCCTTGTCTGAATAGCCTGATTCAGAAAGCATTTTGTGAACATCTTCATTCGGTTTTTGGTCGGCCATGAATAAAAACCTCTTTTTTCGATAATGTCATGGCGTTGCTCTCAATGAGCGCCGCCTCCACCACCGCACACCTGATTATCACCTATTTCTGCTAATTTTCCCTCAATGAGATCATTTACTACCGGCCTTATCTCGGTTCTGGTGGCATCGTAATATACGTTTACACCAACCTGTTTGAAGCCCATCAAAGGCCGCATCCCGATGCCGCCGACAATTAAGGCATTGACATTATGGCTTGCCAGCAGATTTACCGGCACCATACATCCCCCCTGGACGTGGCTCTGGTTGGGGATAGTGGTTACCTGTTTGATCTCTCCGCCTTCCACATCTACAAAGGTGAAAACATCACAGTGTCCAAAATGACCTGATCTTTCCCCATCAAGGCCGCCCGTTCCCATACTTGGTATGGCAATTCTTCCATCTTGCATCTTAAAAAAACCTCCCTCTAAAAAATAATTGGTAAATATGGCCTAAACCCTTTATGGGGTCATTCCCTTGAGAAAACTATCCCGAAATCGTAATTTTAAACTATCTTAATTCTTCAATGCAGGTTGCATGCCAGATTCTTCGCGTTGTAGTTCGGCAAGGAAGGGGGTTTTTCATCATCCTCAAAAATCGGCTGTAATGGAGGGCAAATTTCCGAAAAATGACGGTGGAGCGCTAAAAAGATGTGCCTGAACGAGTTTCCAGTCCAGTCATGAATTAGATTTTACTTGAGTCTTTAGGAAGATCTGCCCTGCAAATTTGCAATGTTTTTTCGAAAGTCCTCCAACGCACTTTTCAATCCTTCGATCTCGATTCCGGGCGATTCCGACTCCTTGGAAATATTCCCTCCTGGGACGCCATAGGGCCTGTTCCATTACATTCCGTCATCCTTGTCACCCTCTTTCATAGCGGTCCGCACGGTCCGAGCCGTCGTTTTCTTCCTCCACGTGGCATTTCGAAGTTCCCGCCCTCAATTCGAAGTTCTTGGCCCATCACCAGCGCTTCGGCCACCTTGCTCCTGGCATGACGCAGGATCCTTCCGAAAGTCTGCCTGGAAACCCCCATGCTCTGAGAGGATGCCTCCTGGGCAAGGCCTTCCAAATCATTTAGCCGAATAGCCTCGAGGCCCTCAACAGGAAGAAGAACTGTTCTAACATCTGTTTCGGGAGCCCTGTTTGGATGAAACCGGCTCGCCGTCAGTTGACCCTGAACAAATCTTTTTTTTCGCGGTCTGGGCATAATTTCCTCTTGATGTTTATGGTCTTACGCTCACAAATTAACAGGGGAAGGCAGTTTTGTCAAGAAGAATTAGGATCATTTGGTTGGTAAGGATCTCCTGCAAAACAAGAGTATCTCGATAAAGATGTTTTTCAGGACGTGAAGATCGAAAAACTTTGTTGTTCAATCCCTTGAAGCGTTTTAAAAGAGAAGACGTAAGGGGGCATTTGTTTTGGAAAAGGGTTTCAAGAGGCCAGCCGGAGCAGGGTTTCACCAGCTGTTTTCCTTAACGGTTCAGAATCCGGCCAACTCTGGCCAGGAGTCTTTTCGGGACAACCGGCGCCCTTCCAGAAGACGGCCTATCGTTCCTATTTGATGTACGGGCGGATGAGTTCCATCTGTTCAATCAGCAAAGAATCCGGCACTTTACATTCCTGGCATATTCCCCTGACAAGTCTTTGCCCGACAACGGCCATTGGGGAGACTCTCTTCATGAGATGCAATTTTCAAGGGGTTTGATTTGGACCGAGGAGACAACCCTTCGGTGCGACTTCGAATTAAACAACGACGATACGGCCGAGGGATTTACCGTCATCACGGATATCAAAAAGATAAGAGAACAAATATCCTTCAAAACAGCAGGCTATTTGCCTCCCGATTCCCTGGCAACGGCTCGGTAGCCGATGTCTGTTCTATAGTAGGCGTTTTCCCACTGGATGTTTTCGACTATCCCATAGGCTATTTTTTTGGCTTCCCTGACCGTATTCCCGAGGGCTGTTACACAAAGGACCCTCCCGCCGTTTGTTACCACATGGCCGTCCTTCATGGTCGTACCTGCATGAAAGACCTTCATTTCGCCGGTTTCTCCGTCGGGTAGTCCCGAAATGACATCTCCCTTTTTATATTGCAGAGGATATCCTCCTGCAGCCATGACTACGCCCAGAGCGGCGCGTTTATCCCATTCTATCTCTACCTGATCCAGTTTCTTGTCCAGGGCCGCGTCGCATATCCTCACCAGATCGGATTTCAGACGAAGAATGATCGGTTGTGTTTCAGGATCCCCGAAGCGACAATTATACTCCAGAACCATGGGAGTTCCATCGGAAGTGATCATGATCCCCGCATACAGGAATCCGGTGTACGGGTTGCCTTCAGAGGACATCCCTTCAACCGTTGGAATGATCACCTCCCGCATGACGCGGTCACTGAGTTCCGGAGTAATGACCGGGGCAGGCGAGTAGGCGCCCATGCCCCCGGTGTTGGGACCTTCATCCCCGTTATCCCTGGCCTTATGATCCTGAGAGGTGGCGAGAGGAAGAATATTTTTGCCGTCCACCATCACAATAAAACTGGCTTCTTCTCCCTTCAGGCACTTTTCAATGATTACCCGCTTTCCGGCCTCCCCGAAAGATTTGCCGGACAACATCCCTGTTACGGTCTCCATGGCTTCGGATTCAGACTGGGCGATGATCACTCCCTTGCCGGCAGCGAGACCATCTGCTTTTACGACTACGGGGAGCCCCATTTCCCGGATGAATTCTTTTGCTCCATGGGCTTCCGTAAAGGTCCGGTATGCCGCGGTGGGGATGTTGTGACGGGTTAAGAAGTCTTTGCAGAAAACTTTAGAACCCTCAAGCTGGGCAGCGCCTTTCGTTGGTCCGAAACACCTGAGACCGGCGTTGATAAAGGCATCGGTAACTCCATTCACCAATGGGTCTTCCGGTCCTATGATGGTCATGTGTACGTTCTTTTCCCTTGCAAAATTTACAAGAGCGTCGATTTCATCCACCCCAATTTCAACATTTTCCAGCCTTGAATCGATGGCGGTGCCCGCGTTTCCCGGTGCTACAAAGACCTTTTCAACATCTTTTGCCTGGGCTGCTTTCCATGCAAGGGCATGTTCGCGCCCGCCGCTTCCGACGATTAGTATTTTCATGTTTCACCATCCTTATTTTTTTTGAAAGACATATCTGCGTATCCTATTCAAATTTCCTGGTAGCCGATTTCAGATTCAGTAAACCCATTCCGCCATAAGGTCTTTTTTGCTGCCGCATCTGATTTCTATCGATCCCCCGGTCCTTATTTGCCGGTACAATCAAGACTTGGCTTAATCTATATTTTCTGCAATGTACCAGCAAATAAGAAGCTCCGCCACGTGTGGACAAGCTTTATCCAAGATGCGGCAGCAAAAAAGACCTTATGACTCCATTCATGCCCGGATTTTTGAATAGGATACATATCTACCTTATTTAGATAAATCGAGCAAGAAAATCCAGCTTTATTCTACGGATAAACGACGTACGGAGGGGGAGGACCGATAGATTCGACGTGGGGGACCTGCAACGGTGAGAATATCTCAAAAAGGTGCAACTAAAGGAGACTGGACGCAGGGAACCCGGAAGTTGTAAACAATCGTGTTAAATGGCGGAGAGAGAGGGATTCGAACCCTCGGTAGAGCTTTAAACCCTACACTCGCTTAGCAGGCGAGCGCCTTCAGCCGACTCGGCCATCTCTCCTTATTATTTTCATACCATCGTCTTGGCGGAGGGAGTAGGATTCGAACCCACGGAACTTTCGTTCAACGGTTTTCAAGACCGCCGCCTTAAACCACTCGGCCATCCCTCCATATTGAAGACCATACAGATGAGGCTCCTGAAAGAGCCTCTCTGTGGTACGCGATCTTTACCGCACT
>DUZB01000257.1 GCA_013349725.1 Deltaproteobacteria bacterium
CGAAAACCCCTGTTCGACAGATAGTCCATCAACATGAGACCGAACAGCCGATGCCAATAGATTTTCATCATCCTGTACATCCTTTGCGCATTCAATACTTTCTCAAATTGTTCCCAGGGACCCGAAGGGCCTATCGAACGACCAATCTGAGCGGCGGCCAATAGAGAGAAACCTGGACTCTCTTTCGGAGTGATCAGGATCATCAACTGTAACTTCGAGGGGATCACCAAATACCGTAGCGGCCTCGGAGAATGTGACACGTTCCTTAGAGCCTGTTTGAAAAAAATTATCCCTACTGCGGTCGGCTGCGGCTTCCGATGGCTGCGTCATCGACCAAAATGGGTCTTCAACGTAGTTAGACTACGCTTTCTGCCCCATTTTTGTCACTTCCTTGCCCTCGAAAGCCTCGCTCAACCTCGCAACGGGATAATTTTCAAACAGGCTCTTAGCAAAATTTGTTGCAGCTTTATTGGGATCCCACTCAAATTCCATGGCTTAATTCCAAAGCCAAGTGATTAGGTCGGGCATTCCGGTTTTTTGTTCCCATCACTATCTTCAACATGCTTTAATCGTTGCATAGTTTATTGAAAAGGCCGTGAACTGTGAAACAAAACAATAGCACCTTTGACAGTGATGTCAAGATATTATAAAAGGCGTGACCCACGCCTGCACCGCCATATGCCCAATCAATGCGGGCAGGCCTGAACTCCGAAGGAATGATCCACCTGGGCTTGGTTCTAACTTCGCCCACTTGATCCAATTAGTCGATAGTACGTTCGAAAGGTCATAATCTTAATCGTAATCATAATCTTACTCTTTTACTGCCTATTTTAGAGCTGCCCGATTATGATTACGATTAAGATTATGANTAAGAAAACAACTCTAATGGCCGACGTTAGGACCAAGCCCACCAGGAGAATGCCACAAGAGGAAGATTGAGATTAAAACTCGTATTAGATACGAATAGTTACAGCTATTACAGAGAGAGACCATTCTTATCGAGTAAGGGCCTCTCAAAAATGCGCCCGGGATGAGCCTCCGGGACTTGCGCCGTTTTTTTCTGCCTTCTGCCTCTCTTCTGAAAACTCGACTTTTTAAAAAAAAGTCTTAATCTGGNAAATGGTTAAGGCATCGGGAGTTTTACCGGGTAGGTAGAATTTGCAGAAATTATCAATAAAATCTTGACCCAATTCAAGCTTTGGGTTAAATATAAAGGTTATTTTTCAGGAAATCATATCATGAACATGGAGACCATCATGCGTACGAATATCCTTCATATCGGCGCCGGCGAACTGACGTACGAAATTCGAAATATTGTTGAGGTGGGCACCAAACTACAGAAGCTTGGAATCCAGGTGAACTGGGAAAACATCGGCGATCCGGTGGCCAAGGGAGAGGCGATTCCTGTCTGGATGAAGGAAATCGTTTCCCAGGCGGTCATGGAGGATGAAACCTACGCGTATTGCCCCACCAAAGGCATCCTTTCAACCCGCCAGTACATTGCGGACGAAGTCAATGCCATGGGAGGCGCCCAGGTCGGGCCGGAAGATATTATCTTTTTTAACGGTTTAGGCGATGCTATTTCAAAGGTCTTCGGTTTCCTTAAACTTACGGCGCGGGTTATTGTACCCACTCCCAGTTATACGACCCATTCTTCCGCGGAGGCTGCCCATGCGGGCGACCGGCCTGTAACCTATATCCTGGATCCGAATCACCTCTGGTATCCTGATCTTGAGGATATCGAGAATCATATCAAATACAATCCTCAGGTGGCGGGTATTCTCATCATCAATCCGGATAACCCCACGGGTGCTGTATACCCCGAAAAAATTCTGCGGGCTATTGTGGAAATTGCGGAGAAGAACGACCTTTTCATTGTCTGTGACGAAGTCTATCAGAGCATGACCTACAACGGGACAAAATCGGTGCCCCTCTGCACGATTATCGGGGATAAGGTCCCAGCCATCTGTATGCGGGGCATTTCCAAGGAAATGCCCTGGCCGGGAAGCCGGTGCGGATGGATTGAGGTGTACAATGGTCACCGGGATCCCATGTTTGAAAAATATATCAGTTCTATTTACAACGCCAAAATGGTCGAGGTATGTTCCACCACGCTTCCACAGATTGTGCTGCCCAGGATAAAGAGCCATCCAAACTATGCGGCCTATCTTGAGGAGAGAATAAGGAGATACGAAAGGTATTCCAATATTGTTTGTGATATCCTGAAAGACGTGAAAGGAATCCAATTCAACCGAACCAACGGGGCTTTCTATATGACGGTGGTTTTCTTGGAGGGCCTTTTGAATCATGCACAGTCCCTGCCCATTGAAAACGACCAGGTAAAGGCCACTGTTCAAGGAATGGTTTCAGGGCCCGGTGTTGCGCCGGATAAGCGGTTTGTGTACTACCTGCTTGCATCAACCGGTGTCTGCGTTGTGCCGCTTACTTCATTTGCCACTGACTTGAACGGATTTCGAGTAACCCTTCTCGAAAAAGATGAAGATACGCTTATCAGGGTTTTCAAAACCATTGCCGTGGCGATTGAGCAGTATCTCCGGAGCGCATAAGGGACAGGGCGCTTTCGATTGCGGAATGTTTGCGCTCATTTGGATCTTCTGAGTGTTTCCGAGACGACTTTTTTCAGATGTTCTATGCTGTTTCCCAGTTTCTCCACAAATATGACCTTGTTTAATATTTCCGGAGGGATGGTGGTTTCCAGAGAGAATGCGTGTATGACCACAGGCAGAGTCGGAATCCTGTCGTTGATTTTTTCCAGCAGGGGAACTTCATCTGAGTCTGGAAGATCCGGATCCAGCACGACCAGATGGATGGGGTCATGGTGGAAAACCCACTTCAATACCTCTTTTGCATTTTTTGCAACGCGTATTTTATACCCCTCGGCCATCATTTCCCGTTCGAGAAAATCTCTCACATGGCCATTTCGGTCCGCTATTAGAATGGTTAGCTCTTTATCCATTTTGGCAACCGTGAACAGCTAACCTCCAATGCCTTTGAAATGGAGACATGAAACACTGCCCCCCTTTCTTTTCCGGGGATCGCCCATGCCGATCCTCCATGTTTTTCCGCGATCTCCTTTACAATGGCCAGACCCAGACCGGATCCTGTAGTTCCCGTCGACGAGGCATTTCTTTTGAAGGAATCAAAAACGGTTTCACAATCTTCCTGCTGAATGCCAATTCCGTCATCGGTGAAAGAAAGAACATGGAAGGAGTCATTGGCTTCATAGCCTAATTTGAGTTTCCTGAGAGTTTCTCCTCCATATTTCAGGGCATTGTCCATGAAATTTCTCAGGACCATCGCAACCGAGAACCGGTTGGCAACAATTTCAGGCAGATTTTCGGGCTCCACCCACTTCAATTTCCGCTTTTTCAGTTTCAGGGAGAATTCTTTCCTTATCTCTTCCACCAATATGGCAAGGTTCACCCTCTCCATTTCAAACGGCGCTTCTTTTGCGGTAACATACAGATTGATCTGTTCCACAAGCTTCAGGACCTGCTCGGCCGCTTTAGATATCTGATTACAGAGTTCGCGTCCCTTTTCGTCAAGCATTTGTGCATATTTTTTGTTCAGGCGATTGGTCAGCCCGCACAGTCCGATAGTGGGGCTTTTCAGATCGTGTGAGATGGAATAGGCGAAAAATTTAATGAAATTCTTCTTTTCATAAATTTCCTGGAATTTATTCTGGAGCTCTTCATACAAGGTGAGGTTCTCAGTTGCCACCGCCATCTGATTTCCCACTGCAGTCAGGAGATCGATTTTTCTCTGGTCAATAAATATCTCTCTGTCTGTTCCAAGATTCATAACCCCCCTCACTTTGTCCTTTGCGATGAGCGGGACGCAAAGAATCGATTTAAACCCTTTTTTAAAGAGCATTTGCGCCCTGTCCACGTCATTGAGCTCGCTCACTTTCTGGGTGACTATCGCTTTGGTCCTGGCGGCTTTTCCCGAGAAACCTTCGTGAATGGTCATTTCTTCAAGTCCTTCCGAATCTACACCGTGACAGGCCACAAGGGACAATCGTATGCCTGTTTTGTCCATGAGGTAGATTCTCCCCCCCGTCATGGACAAAAAGTGCATTACCTTTAAAAGGGCTTCCCGCAAACCCTCAGCGATATTTTTGTGTCCGGCAAGCAGGTCGCTCATTTCAAGGAGCAGAGCAATATCTTCATTTCTTTTCTGCATGGGTTTTCTCTTGCCGGCGCACATGGGTCCATCAGAAAAAAACTTGAAACTCAAAACCTGGGTTTGGTTTTAATTTCGCCCACTTGATCCAATTAGTCGAGAGTACGTTCGGAAGGTCACAATCTTAACCATAATCATAATCTTACTCTTTTACGGCCTATTTTAGAGCTGCCCGATTAAGATTACGAGTAAGATTATGAGTAAGAAAATAAATCTAATGGACCACGTTAGAACC
>DUZB01000314.1 GCA_013349725.1 Deltaproteobacteria bacterium
AAAGTCATTGAGGCCGTCAAGGGCGGCGCCATCAAACATTTCTTCCTGGTGGCAGGCTGTGACGGGGCCAAACCGGGCAGGAACTACTACACCGAACTCGTAGAAAAGATTCCGGATGACTGTGTCGTTCTCACGCTTGCATGCGGCAAGTTCCGCTTTTTCGATAAAGATCTGGGTGATATCGGCGGCATTCCGAGGCTCCTGGATATTGGACAGTGTAACGATGCCTATTCTGCCGTTCAAATAGCCGTTGCCCTGGCGGGCGCCTTTGAATGCGGCGTGAACGACCTGCCTCTCTCCATGATCCTCTCATGGTACGAGCAGAAGGCGTGTGCGATCCTGTTGACCCTTCTTTATCTTGGCATCAAAAATATACGTCTTGGACCAAGTCTGCCGGCGTTTATTACACCGAACGTCCTGGATGTGCTGGTAAAGAATTTCAACATCATGCCCATCAGCACACCGGATGAGGATCTGAAAGCGATCCTCGGATAAAAACCATTAGGAAAAACTGTTCCGGCCCGGATTTCTTGGGCCGGAACCAACCATATCGAAAGGAAGATCTCATGAAATGTCCGGGACAAGACAGCCAGTACTGGAAACCGGGAGCCATCTTTAACGTCAAGTGCCCTGAATGCGACAATGAAGTGGAATTTTTCAAAGATGACCCTTCTCGTAAATGCTCCAAATGCGGGCACAAGTTCCTGAACCCCAACCTCGATTTCGGTTGCGCCTCTTACTGCGAGTACGCGGAGCAGTGCATCGGGAATATCCCCCCGGAACTTCTGGCGCAGAAAGAGGATCTACTCAAGGACCGCGTCGCAATCGAAATGAAACGATATTTCAAACAAGATTTCAAAAGGGTCGGGCATGCCGTTCGAGTTGCCAGGTATGCGGAACAGATAGGACGGGAAGAACGGGGAAATCTTGCGGTGATTCTGGTATCTGCCTATCTGCACGACATCGGCATCAAGGAAGCGGAGAAAAAATACCAGAGCACGGCCGCCAGATATCAGGAGGTTGAAGGCCCGCCCATCGCCAGGGAGATCCTGATCAAATTGGGGGCGAAGGAAGAGCTGATAGAGGAAGTATGTGAAATTATCGCCCATCACCATCACCCGGGAACGAACGAAACCAAAAATTACCAGTGCCTTTATGACGCCGATCTAATCGTTAATCTGGAGGAACATCAGAAGGAAAACCCTTCAGACCCTGAGAAGTTGAAGAAAACGGTAGAGAGCGCTTTTTTGACGGAAAGCGGCCGGAACCTGGCAGGAAAAGTGCTTTTATAACCGTTCGTAGCAACAATTGCCATCTGAACGAAAGGGATCTACCATGAAGGGCATGAAGAACGTGAAGAATGGCAGTGAGAACCCTTCCTGTTCTTCATGCCCTTCATGGTAGGATATTCTTCTAAAATGACAGTAAGCGGAAATTCCAAGAAAGTACCAAAGGAGCTACCCATGAAAGTAAAAAGAAAAATTATTGAAATTGATGACGAACTGTGTGACGGTTGCGGAGAATGCGTTCCGTCCTGCGCGGAAGGCGCCATTGAAGTTGTCGATGGAAAGGCCCGCGTAGTTGCAGACAAATATTGCGACGGTCTGGGCGCCTGCATGGGTGAATGCCCAAACAACGCTCTCAGGATTATTGAAAGGGAAGCAGACGACTTTGACG
This sequence comes from Deltaproteobacteria bacterium, assembly GCA_013349725.1. Next base: position 1,678 of record DUZB01000314.1, read on the forward strand.
AGGAGGCTGTAGAAGCCTATCTGAAGGAAAAGGAAAGCAAGCCAAAGCAAGAGAAACCTTCCATTTCAAGAGGATGTCCTTCAACACAGATTCAGACGTTTATTCCTTCAGCAACAGACACCGCGAAAACTCACTCTGACTCGCAACTTTCCCACTGGCCTATCCAGATAAACCTGATCCAACCTTCCGCACCCTTCTTAAAGGGAGCAGACCTTCTGGTGGCAGCGGACTGCGGCCCGGCGGCCTTTGCGGGTTTTCAGGGCCTGTTGAAAGGAAAAGTGGTCATGATCGGCTGCCCGAAATTTGATGATGTACCAGGATATGTCGACAAATTTACCCGGATTTTCAAAACCGCCGGGATAAAAAGCATCACTTCTCTTATCATGGAAGTTCCCTGTTGTTCCGGGCTGCCCGCTATCCTGAAAAGAGCCCTGGAAGCATCCGGGAAAAAGATCCCTATGGAACAGATCGTAATCAGCACACGCGGCGCCGTATTGGACAGGAGAAAAGCTGCTTGAAAAAACCATCCTTAAAGGGGAGCGTACGACCATGAAACTCGTTGACACAACCAAGGAAAACGGCTTTAATGACTTGCACATGAGCAGGTTGCTCGTTCATGATTCGCCCTATTTCAAGATCCTCAACTTCAATTTCAAGGCAGGGCAGCAACTGCCCATTCATCACCATGATCTCGAAGGCAGGTCAGCATCGCCGTTCTGGAAGGGGAAGGGGAATTCCTTGGAAAGGATGTCATACTGCCGGCGAAAAAGGGAGATGTCCTGATTTCAGAGATCAGCGAACCACACGGGATAAAGGCAAACAGTGACATGCGCGTGCTCGTTACCATCGCACCGCCCATCTGAACGGATTTTGGATTTTGGATTTCGGGCATCCTATGCAATAGTCCCGGCAGGAATGGAGTCATAAGGTCTTTTTTGCTGCCGCATCTTGGATAAAACTCCTCCTCAAGTGGTGGAGGTCCTTCTTTGCCGGTACATTGCGCAAAATATTGAGTCCACCCAGGCCGTTTTCGTACCAGCAAAGAAGGGCCGGGAGCTTCATAGGAATCAGATGCGACAGCAAAAAAGACCTTATGGCGGAATGGATTCACTGAATCAGCAATCCTCTACCAGGAAAGTCTGATAAGATACGATTTTGGATTAATGGGAGGAAATAGGAACCATCATGCCCATTCCAGGAAACCTGTTGACTACGGCCATGGCCGTCATGCCTCATACGGATGTGGATCGTGCGCTCCAGGTAGCCCTCTCCACTGACATACCCTTCTGGCCACAGCTGCCCAATTACAACTACTACGAAGATATGTACGTTCAGGCATCAGAGCATTTTCCGGGGATGTTGTTAGACATGGAAAAACGAACGCTCAGGTTCTCCATGGAAAAATTTGTGGCCGAGTTGGAAGAGGCCATGGCCCACTTTGATGAACCGGAGTATTTCGACATCAGCGACACCTACTCGGCGGTCTACAGACGTTTTCTCGATCTGGATCTTTCAAAAAGGCCGGCTATCCGGGGGCAACTGGAAGGACCGATCAGTTTTGGATTCAATGTTGCGGATGAAAATGACCGGCCGATCCTTTTTGACGACACGGTCAGACCGTTCATGATTGAATTCATGGCCAAACGGGTGAACATTCAACTCCAGAGACTCAAGAAAATAAACCCCAATGCCTTCATGTTTGTGGATGAGCCGGGCCTTCAGTTCTTGTTCAGCGCCATGTCAGGATACAGCGACATGGCTGCCCGCGGGGACATGGATATCTTTTTTTCCATGATAGAAAGGCCGCGCGGCGTTCATCTCTGCGGCAACCCCGACTGGGATTTCCTGCTGGGCCTGGATCTGGATATTCTCTCCCTCGACGTGTATTCCAATGGAGAGGTTTTCGCTTCTTATTCCTCCGCCATAAAAAAATTCCTTGACCGGGGCGGGACACTGGTCTGGGGAATTGTTCCCACCAATTTCGAACTCTTTGAAACGGAAACCATGAAATCTCTTGAAAAAAGGTTGGAGACAATCTGGAAGACACTGGAAAAATCGGGACTTGAAACCCCTTTTCTCCTCTCAAGAAGTCTCCTCTCTCCGGCCACCTGCTGCCTGATCAACCCGGACAAGGAAAAAACCGTTGAAAAAGGTTTCCAGATGATTCACGAATTATCCGGACGACTTCGCGAAAAGTATCATCTCGCCTGATTGCACATAGCCCAATCCTTCTGGGCTTCTTCGAGTTGCTTGCGAAGGTCTTCTTTGGAAGGGAGATAGAGTTGGTATTCCGACGCATAGATATTTGAGTTTTTCGGAAGCGTTAATTCAACCAGTTCATCACTCTTACTGAGGCAGAGGAGAATCCCAACCGTAGGTTTTTCATCTTCAAGTTTCATAAATCGATCAAAGTAATTCACATACATCTGCATCTGGCCCAAATCCTGGTGTTTTAAATCACCTATTTTAAGGTCAATGATTACATAGGCTCGCAGAAGACGATTGTAAAAAACCAGATCCACAAAGAAGTGCCGGTTATCGAAGGAGAACCTTTTCTGACGGGATTCGAACAAAAACCCTTTCCCCAACTCCAGAAGGAAATGCTCGATTTTGTCGATAATAGCCGTTTCCAGATCATGTTCGCTGTAGGAGGTTCGCTTCTCCAGCCCTGTAAACTCAAGGATATAGGGATTCTTGATCACATCAGCAGGTTTGTCGACAATTTGCCCTTTAGCAGACAACTTCTTTACCTCG
>DUZB01000370.1 GCA_013349725.1 Deltaproteobacteria bacterium
TCCTGCCACACGGATCGGTCGTCCAATTGGTGGGCCTTGACCACGCCGTTGATGGACCGGAAAATGTCTTTCTTGAACAGGCTTTTGATCTGCATAAAGGCCTCATGCGTAAGTTTTTTTGACCACGAATAACACGAATAACACGAATAAAAAAAGCTTAACCGTTGACAGGTTTCAGGATGAACCGCCTGCATATCCACTGGACGGCTACCCAATGCCCGTTCTTGGCACTGTTCACGGCCGGAGGTTGCAGCGACATGCACGTAAAAGGCATAAACGACAGTTGCAAATGTATTCTTACAAACTACCCATTCCAATTATTCGTGTTATTCGTGTTATTCGTGGTCAAAGTCTGAAAGCTCTGTAATAGTTGTTGCTTTTGATCTTGCCGAACAACCGAAGGGCCTGACCATCGTATCGACCCGGATAAAACATCACAAGCGGCGTTTGCCCCATAACCGTTTGCAGGTTATTCAGAAGGTTATGGGATCGAACCAGGGGCCAGACGCTGCCCACGCCGGAAACAAGTACCAGATCTTGCTCTTCCGGCCGTGCGACTCCTTCAAATATCTGTACCAGCTTTTCGGCCTTGAGAGGGCCACCGAGGGCCTTTTCAATGGCCTTGTCACCCTTATCCCTTTGCATCTGGAACGATTTCTCTAAAAGATTACGCTCCCGGAGATGATCTACAATGAGATCAAACAGGTTGATATGCTTCGCCCGCAGTCCTGGCCGGTTATTGGGGATGTGGGTCATGAGGAATTGGATATGTTCCCGGATGCGAAGTTCCGCCTCGGGCGGGTAGTCGAAGATATAGAAGGCGATTTCGTTTCCAAGTCCCTTACCACTCAGAAACTCGGTGGAAATGACCTTTGGAAGGATATCATTCAGACGCTGGGTCAAAGAATCGGTCATGGGGTAACCTGGATACAACGAAGGACGTAATGTTCATTGTGCCCCTGAAGGTATTGGAGCACCTGCGAGGCGATATGGACCGTTTGCAATTTCCTGGATCGGGTGTTTTCAATGTAGCCTGCCTGGGCTAAGATCTGGAAGACGGTTGACCGGAGGCGCTTCCTTGTGGATTCGTTCCAGATGGGCATATCCGGGTCCCTTCCCCTGCAGTCGTAAAGGTAATCTTCCCAGCATTTATTCGAGAGCGTTGTGGCAAATACCCGATAATGCTCCTGGACAACCAGATCGAGAAAGTCTCCGAGAAGAGGGCTATGCTTGATGGCCGAGGCCAGGACGGCATGAGTGGCCACTTCGCCCGTACCGTCCCGAACGAGCTTCCAAAGGTCGGCTTCCATGGTCTCCAGACGTCCACGGATAAGCCGGGCAAGGCGTCTGGCTGTCTCCGTAGTACGGGCCTGAAGCAGGTTCCGGTCCACGATAGCCACTTGCCAGCCTTGATTGTCCGTACCACGGAGAAGCAGATCCGCAATGATCCTGCTCTCTGAAACCTTCAATGACCCTGCGGTGATGTCAGCCTTGTATCGCAATGAAAAGACCTTCGTGGTTAAGAAACTTTCGGGCAGTTATAACACACCTGATTGACAGATACGGTCACAGCGAAAATATTTTTTCTATTCTCGGAGACTTTCGATCATGTTCTTAACTGACTTCGGAGCATATTCTGTGTTTTCATTCTTGTCAACAATGGTTTATTATGGGGAGGATACTATAACTGCATGGTTTCTAAGGATTTGCCGCTTTGAGCGCAGAGAATGCGCCGACTAACCCAATTTTTATGCTACACGTTCCGATTCCTTATTTACCAACGCAGTTAGGGGCCACAGGATCTAATGGACATAAAACCTGGAATGTTTTTCTTATCGCCCAATGTTTTGGAACTACAATATCATGAGCTTTTGTCAGATCCGGTCACAGACAAAGATTTTTTTTGAAAAACCGTGGTTGGTGATTGTGGTGAGAAAATTGCGACTTCGGCAGGAAAATTCTGCAGGCTAACGACCAACTTCCGAGAACACGGGAATCTGTACTATCTGCGATATATCACGACATTTCAACAGTTTGTGATAAGAGCTCATTACCTGAAAAAAGACCTTTCGCTCCGATACCTCAAAAATACCATACGGAAATAATACCCGATTTGGTTTTGCTAACTTAACGGGGCAGAGGGGTCGGGATAGAAGTAGGCCCCGTAGAAATACCGGGACAAGGCCGGCAGATCGTACTGAGGTTATCAGAAACGGCGGGACCGACAACCAAAATCCCCATCTCGTCAATCATCTTAGATGAAGAGATCTATCCACGAAAAGGGATTGACCAGAAACGGGTCGGCCCAACCCCATCCTGACAAGCCCGGCAAATATCGCCTGTTAGATGGTGTGAATAGATGGAGCGCATTTAAGGCGATGGGGGTGGCAGAGATTGATGCCATCATAATAGAAGATTTGGAGGGGACAGATTCGCTCCTTTACGCGGCCCAAAAGGCAATAGACCCCAAACAGTTGACAGAAGATGAGGCAAGAGACACCGCACTGCGGGCATACACTAAAAACACCAGTCTTCGCTCCGCAGATATCGGAAAAGCCATAGCAAAAAAGGGTAATTATTCACTTGAAACATAGGTTTCTAAATTTTTAAAGAGCGTCCCGCATCCCTTACGAACCGGAGCAACTGGCGGATGGCGGCAAGGGTCAGACGGTTCATGCGTTGCCTCCTTTTGTCTGCAACCGACTCAGGATTTCCTGCTCCCGCCGCAGGAAGGTCTTCAGTTGTTCTTCTGAAGGCAGCGCCACCAGGTCTGACTCCGTAAAAATGTTCCGCTTCTCCAGGCCCGTGAATTCCAAAACATAAGGGTCGCGCAAAATCGTCTCCGCGCTGTCTACCAACCTGCCCTCCTTGGCCAACGCCATCACGGCAGCCTGGTCCCTGGACAATCCCACCCGCTCGTAGAGCATGCTGTCTCTCTGGCGCTTCAGTTCGCGCACCCCCCATCCCGACCTGATGCACTCCAGTTCATAGAACCCGCGCTTCAACGGGTCAGCCACCCGGGCAAGCTCCAGCAGGTGGGAAAAGGAAAGAGACGAAAACAGCCGCGTCGTCCACGCGCCATCCCGCCAGGGCAGGTCCGGTGTTTTTGCCTGAAGCGAGGGGAAATGAACCAGTTCTGGTAGAGTGGATGATTCGGCAGACGGCGTCTGCCGATTTCTCTCTGCCGGGAAATCGGAGACGGGATAACTTTCCAAGGGCCTTTCCAATTCGCCAGACAGTGTCTGGTGAATTTCCTGCCCCAAAACGCCAGACACTGTCTGGCGAATTGGAAGCATGGGCCAGGTAAGGGCTATTTGCCTGAAATTCCTCAGGTTGGAGATAGAAAGTCCTGTAAAGCCACCCTGCCTGAGATGATTTGCCAGGGTTTCGAGGACCTTTCCGCCGTACTCGGCCCGGTCTTCGCCGCCCTGTTCGAATTCGAAGATGTAGGCCCCGATCAGCCAGTTGCGCCGGTTCAGCACCTGATTGATGGCAAGCCCAGCCCGGGTTTGGGCGGTGGTGTGGATTTGGCCGATGGCATGGGCAAGAAGGTCGAGGTTCATGAGGCATCCTCCGGCGTGTTCAGTGCATCCAGCGCGCTGTAGAGGCCGTCAAGGTCCGGGAAAAGGGGCGGCTCACCGGTTTCGTCCGTTCCCTTTCGGGTCAAACGGGTCAGGATCTCCCGGTCCGGTGTGCGGTCTCCTGCTTCCAAAGATTGTAACCGTTCACGGGGTCTACAGATCCCATCCGTGCTTTTATAGTTGAGACGGAATGGTAATATTATAGCACAAGACGTGATCTATGTACCACAGAAAATCTGAGTGGATAGATTCTGGACAACTGGATGGCGGTCAGGATGAATCGAATAGTAGTGAAGGGGCGGGTTGATCATGGAAATAGGCTTTGACCGATTCCAGAATGAAATTGAAAGCGGATCGGCCTTGCAGAGAGCATGTCGCTACAACGGTCCATAACCGTTCATTGCTTTGCCTGCCCTTTACACTGAGTGTGCCTTGGGTTATAAGCCGATCTATCACTACAAATCGTATGGGGCAGCGGGACGCTCTTTAATAAGTTAGTTGACATTATTTGTGGTTGAAGTCAAAATCAGGGCATGCCAAGGACAGCAAGATTAGATGCTCCCGGCGTTTTGCACCACGTAATGATTCGTGGGATAGAACGCAGGGAAATATTTCGCAACAATAAAGACCGAGAAGACTTTATTGAACGGCTCGAGGACTCAGGTTGCGGGACGTCCATAAGTTCATAAGATTCTGTCCGTAAAAAAGACCACATGGGGTTGCATCTTAATTGTTAACTGTTTGTTTTGAATAATTAATGTTTATGATGCGACCCTGATTCCTCGCACTGGTTCTGGTGCGAAGAGGAACCCGGCACTGACCCCATCGGCGGAGAGGAG